>NZ_MSJL01000018.1 GCF_001921825.1 Streptococcus acidominimus | reverse complement strand
CATGGGCTTAGTGCGCCCAAAAATAGGAAAATAAGCAAAAAGTAAGCTTCGAAAGCGAAGCTTACTGGAATTAATGCTTACAAATAGGGCTTACTTAACAACTACTTGAAGTTTTTAGAGGTGCCCACAAATAGTAAGTTTATAGGAGCTGTATCGACAAGTGCTACAACCTTATTGGCATATGAACAGTTACTGATGTCCAAAAATTTATCTGGTGTAGGTACCTTTGCCCATGAAATGACGCATGGCAATGATAGAGAAAATGCACGCGCCGTGCTCGGTGCGCCTAAGAGAGCAGGTCTAGGTGCAGAAATTTTAACCCGCTCCATGTTTGAAACAGGTGATGTTACCGTAGGGAATAGCGCTAGAATTAAGCCAATCTTTTTGTTTAACACCACAACACCTATTCCAGAAAGTGATCGTCGGATTCAGGCTTCAGAGTCACTGAATACCAAGGAAAAATTAGAAACTTATAGTCGACATTTAATCGATCTAATTGCTTATCTAGAGGCTAAAGAAGCAGAAATTGCCTTGAATTTGTCAGAAGCAGATAAATTGAACTATTTCATTCAGGTCAAGCAAGTGGAAACAGACGCAACAGCGGCAAGTAGACGGACAACGGATCAATTTGTCGCAGCACAAACTGCGCCAAATACAATCGAAGATCTTGTCAAAAACGGCTATGTGAGCGGTCAATTTGTAGCTCATGGAATGGAAAGATTTACAACGATTGTCCCTAATCAGTATGATTTCATTCCATTATTTGAAAGTTTCTACGCTGCAAATGTTGCAGAAGCAGGAAAAAATATGGTCGGGGATATCTCTGTCAAACGAAATGCTCATGAAATAATCGGTTGGCTTGGCTATGATCAGATGGCTACCTATTTAAGTGATCGCTATTCGAATGATATTGAAGCCTTTAATGCCATTGGTGCAGGGAATTACCAAGACTACAAAGTTTCGAAATATAGGGAGTTGTTGCAAAAGGAAGCAGTCAATCAGCTATGGACAGACGAAGAGCTGACGAGAGAACTAACTGCTGCAATACAGGCTGACCTAGCGATACTGAGAAATGGTAACAGCTCACAAATTTATAGTCAGGCAACGCATGTCCGAGCTGTTAAACAAAAAATACTCAACAAAGCCTTACAATACAATGATTTGAAAAATAGTGTGTTACAGGATAAGGCGACTGCTTATGTTGCAGATGCTATCCTTCCTTTTAATACACAAGATAGGACGAATCCGCAGAGCATAAAAGTGGGGAATGTAGAAACGATTTCTACACCGCTTCAACCAGCTATTCGATATGTAGGAGATGCTGAAAAAGCCCTTGGCGAAGAACGGATCGAACAGGGAACTCTCGGATCTAATACTACTTCCAGTTTATAGTCATTTAGTTTATATTTTTATTACTTCGTTAACTCGTTTTGCTGTACCCCAGTACTACCTGCGACTCGTTGCCTAGTACTAAAAATAAACTAAACGGCTATAATTCAAGATACTTATTCCTCCACTGAGTATCGCAACCACTCGCTACTAAGAAAGCCCAAACCAGATTTTTATCTGGTTTTTTCTTAGATTCTTTCAATTTTCTGACAAATTATGATAAAATAGAAAAAAAGAATTTGAGGATAAGGTATGACATTAGTATATCAATCAACACGTGATACGAATAACAGAGTGACAGCCAGCCAAGCGATTTTGCAAGGCTTAGCAACAGACGGTGGACTTTTTACGCCACTGACCTATCCCAAGGTGGCATTGGATTTTGACCGCTTAAAAGACATGTCCTATCAGGAAGTAGCTAGACTGATTCTAGGGGCTTTCTTAGATGATTTCACGGCAGAGGAGTTGGACTACTGTATCACCAACGCCTATGACAGCAAGTTTGATGATGAGCGCATTGCGCCTCTAGTCAAGCTAGACGGTCAGTACAATTTGGAATTGTTCCACGGCCCAACGATTGCTTTCAAGGATATGGCTCTGTCTATCCTCCCTTATTTGATGACAACGGCAGCCAAGAAGCATGGCTTGGAAAATAAAATCGTCATTTTGACGGCAACTTCTGGTGATACCGGAAAGGCAGCCATGGCTGGTTTTGCAGATGTTCCCGGGACAGAGATTATCGTCTTTTATCCAAAGGACGGTGTCAGCAAGGTGCAGGAATTGCAAATGACGACCCAGACAGGAGACAATACCCATGTGGTAGCGATTGAGGGGAATTTTGATGATGCGCAGACCAAGGTCAAGGAGATGTTTAATGATGAGGTCTTGCGTGCCAAATTAGGCAACAAGAAGATGCAGTTTTCATCTGCTAATTCGATGAATATCGGACGCCTTGTACCGCAAATTGTTTACTATGTCTATGCTTACGCGCAGTTGGTGAAAGACGGAGAACTGGTGGCAGGTGAGACGCTCAACTTCACTGTACCAACAGGGAATTTTGGAAATATTCTCGCTGCCTTTTATGCCAAACAAATCGGTCTGCCAGTTGGGAAATTGATTTGTGCTTCAAATGAAAACAATGTCTTGACAGACTTCTTCAAGACCAGAGTGTATGACAAGAAACGAGCTTTTAAGGTGACGAGCAGTCCTTCTATGGACATTCTTGTATCTTCAAACTTAGAGCGCTTGATTTTCCATCTTTTAGGCAATGATGCAGAGAAAACAGCTGCCTTGATGGCTGCCTTGGGAGTGGACGGTCAGTATGAGATAGAGCCAGTAGATGAGGACTTGTTTGACTGGTTTGCGGCAGAATATGCAACCGAGGACGAAACGGCGCAAGCGATCAAACGGATCTATGAACTGTCTTCTTATATCGAAGATCCCCACACGGCAGTTGCCTCCAGTGTGTATCAAAAATATGTGGCAGCAACAAAGGATCCGACAAAGACGGTGATTGCCTCCACAGCAAGTCCTTACAAATTCCCAATTGTAGCAGTTGAAGCGGTGACAGGCGAGACTGGTTTGGGTGATTTTGAAGCCCTTGAGAAATTGCAGACCCTATCGGGTGTAGCACTGCCACCAGCAGTAGATGGCTTGGAAACAGCCCCTGTTCGCCACAAGACAGTCGTTGCAGCTTGTGATATGCAGGCAGAAGTCGAACGCTACTTAGGTGTGGATACTCTTTAAAATCTCAACTTGTCTGATGTTTAATGAGTACTAGCTCGAATCTAGAAATAACGGAGTGAGAAAGATTGCGGTTGCTGAAATCGTGATTGTATCCCACTCCCTTTTTAGGATATGATAGATAATAAAAATATAATGCAAATTGCGCTGCCTGCTATGGCAGAAAATTTTTTACAGATGCTCATGGGCATGGTGGATGGCTACTTGGTGGCAAGTCTCGGTCTGGTCTCTCTTTCAGGTGTGTCAGTCGCTGGAAATATCATCACCATTTATCAGGCGATTTTTATAGCCTTGGCTGCCGCCATTTCAAGTGTCTTGGCTCGTAGCCTAGGGGCAGGGGATCAGAAATCGCAAGCCTACCATGCAACCGAGGCAGTCAAGCTAACCGTCCTCATCAGTTTTGTTCTGGGCTTGATTTCCGTGTTTTTCGGACAAGGGATCTTGCGTGCGCTAGGGACGGAACCTGCAGTGGCAGAGGCAGGAGGTCTCTTTCTGGCGATTGTGGGTGGAACGATTCTGCTTCTGGGACTAATGACCAGCCTCGGAGCTTTGGTGCGGACTACGGGCAATCCCCGTCTACCCATGTATGTGAGTCTTTTGACTAATCTTCTCAATGCCCTTTTCTCAAGTTTCTTTATTTTTGGTCTCCATTGGGGAATCGTCGGTGTGGCTCTGGGGACAGTCTTGGCTCGTTTGGTGGGGGTTGTGGTCTTGTGGCACTCTCTTTCCATCCCCTTTGCTAAGCCAAGCTGGGGCTGGGATAAGGACTTGCTCCAACTGTCCTTGCCCGCTGCGGGCGAACGCCTTATGATGCGGGCAGGTGATGTGGTGCTGATCGCCCTTGTGGTCGGCTTTGGTACGGAGGCGGTAGCTGGCAATGCGATCGGTGAGGTTCTGACCCAATTTAACTACATGCCAGCCTTTGGCGTGGCAACTGCGACCGTTCTCTTGGTAGCGCATAGCTGGGGGCAGAAAAAGACAGATGAGCTAGACCGGATTGTGCGTAAGACTTACCGACTGGCAGTCGGCTTGATGTTGCCCGTTGCTCTCTTGGTATTTGCCCTAGGAAGTCCCCTCACTCACCTCTATACCCATGATGAGGGGGCAGTAGCCGCTAGCCTTTTGGTTGTCCTCTTCTCGCTTCTGGGCCTCCCTTTTACAGCAGGAACTGTCATCTATACTGCCATCTGGCAGGGCTTGGGCAATGGGAAACTTCCTTTTTATGCCACAGCCATTGGCATGTGGGTGATTCGGATTGGGACAGGCTACCTACTCGGCATCACCTTGGGGCTTGGGCTGCCCGGAATCTGGGCAGGTACCCTCCTAGACAATGTCTTTCGTTGGCTCTTTTTGGCAACCCTCTATCAGCGCCATAAGAAAACGATTATCAACTAAGAGAGTTAGGTGTTGGCATCTTTGCATTGAAATTGTAACAAGGTTTTGAAACAAATTTTCAACTCTTTCCGAATGTTTGTCTTTTGCCCTCATTCGCGACAGATTAGTCCATTAAGCTATACAGCAAGGTCGGCTATGTGCTACAATGAAGTCATTCCGGTTCTTTTTTAGCATGGATTTTGTTAGGAAAAGAAAGCTGGGATACTTTGGAAAATAATAGGCAATAACAATCAACAAGCAAAGGAATTGAGTTCGGATGACGGGCTGTGCAAAAAGGGGGGAGCAGTTTCGGTTCTAGCTGATTGGAGCTGTACCTTCCTTTTGGGGAGGCTGTGAGTTTTTAACGGGCTTTATATCTTAGTTTGTAGAATATAGACGATAGGAGTATGTATGAAAGCTATTATTACGGTTGTAGGAAAAGATAAGACAGGGATTGTAGCAGGTGTTTCTGCTAAAATCGCAGAGTTAGGGCTGAATATCGACGATATTTCACAGACTGTTTTGGATGAATTTTTCACCATGATGACGGTTGTATCGAGCGAGGAGAAGAAGGATTTTACAGCCTTACGCAAGGAATTTGATGCTTTTGGTGAGACCTTGAATGTCAAAATCAACATTCAGAGCGCGGCAATTTTTGATGCCATGTACAACATCTAAGAGGTAGGATATGGATATTAGACAAGTTACGGAAACCACTGCCATGATCGAAGAGCAGAATTTTGATATTCGAACCATCACCATGGGGATTTCGCTCCTAGATTGTATTGATATGGATATTGATCGTGCAGCTGAAAAGATTTACAAAAAAATCACGACCAAGGCGCGTGACTTGGTCGCGGTGGGAGAGGATATTGCAGCCGAGTTGGGGATTCCTATTGTCAACAAGCGGGTTAGTGTAACCCCGATCGCCCTCATCGGCGCAGCGACAGAGGCGACAGACTATGTGCCGTTAGCGCAGGCGCTCGATCGCGCAGCAAAAGAAATTGGAGTTGATTTTATCGGTGGATTTTCTGCCCTAGTTCAGAAAGGCTACCAAAAAGGGGACGAGATTCTCATCAATTCAATTCCTCAGGCTCTCGCTGTGACAGACAAGGTTTGCTCTTCGGTTAATATCGGGTCTACCAAAACAGGGATCAATATGACAGCGGTGAGGGACATGGGACGCATCATCAAGGAAACAGCGACCCTTTCTGAAATGGGAGCTGCGAAACTCGTCATCTTTGCTAATGCTGTTGAGGATAATCCTTTTATGGCAGGAGCCTTCCACGGTGTTGGGGAAGCAGATGTCGTTATCAATGTTGGTGTTTCAGGTCCTGGTGTGGTCAAGCGTGCGCTTGAAAAAGTCCGCGGAGAAAGTTTTGATGTCGTGGCTGAAACAGTAAAAAAGACAGCCTTTAAAATCACTCGTATCGGGCAATTGGTCGGTCAAATGGCGAGCGAGCGCTTGGGTGTTAAATTTGGAATTGTCGATTTGAGCCTAGCCCCAACGCCTGCTGTCGGCGATTCGGTAGCACGCGTGCTTGAGGAAATGGGACTTGAAACCGTTGGCACGCATGGGACAACGGCAGCCCTTGCCCTGCTCAATGATCAGGTCAAAAAGGGAGGTGTCATGGCTTGTAATCAGGTTGGCGGTCTGTCGGGTGCTTTTATTCCAGTATCAGAGGACGAGGGAATGATTGCAGCCGTGCAATCTGGTTCGCTCAACTTGGAAAAATTAGAGGCAATGACGGCGATTTGTTCAGTCGGTCTTGATATGATCGCCATTCCAGAAGAAACCCCTGCCGAAACCATTGCGGCTATGATTGCCGACGAGGCGGCAATTGGGGTTATCAATCAGAAAACCACGGCTGTACGGATTATTCCAAAAGGCAAAGAGGGCGATATGATCGAATTTGGTGGTCTGCTAGGGACAGCGCCTGTCATGAAGGTCAATCCCGCATCATCTGCTGCCTTTATCGCGCGTGGTGGACAAATCCCTGCTCCGATTCATAGTTTTAAGAATTAGAAAATAGGAAACGATTGTCTTAGGCAGTCGTTTTTTGATATAATAGAATAAGGAATATGAGGAGGAACAAGAATGGCAGAAACCAGACTATACATTGCCCGTCACGGAAAGACCATGTTTAATACCATTGGTCGTATTCAAGGATGGTGTGATACACCTTTGACAAAGATCGGTGAAGAGGGGATCCGTGAGCTAGGCCTTGGCTTGAAAGAAGCAGGCTTGGAATTTAAGGCTGCTGTATCAAGCGACTTGGGACGGACTGTTCAGACCATTACCATTGCTCAAAAAGAGCTAGGCATTTTAGGTAAAATCCCTTATTACCAAGACAAGCGGATTCGGGAATGGTGCTTTGGTAGCTTTGAGGGGATGTATGATGCAGAGCTATTTAGCGGTGTCTTACCCCGCATTAGTGGCATTGTTGATGCTGGCACCATGACCTTTGAAGAGATTGCAAATGGTGTGCATGAAGCAGACTCTGCCAACTGGTCAGAGCCGTGGGAGGTGCTGAAAGAGCGTATTTTGAGCGGATTTGAAAGTATCGCCAAAGATCTGGAAAAACAAGGTGGTGGCAATGCCCTAGTCGTAAGCCACGGTATGACCATTGCGACCTTGGTCAACTTACTAGCGCCAGAACGTCCGACTAACCTAGCGCTGGACAATGGCTCTGTCACCGTTTTGAAATATGAAGATGGTCAATTTAGCATTGAAGCTGTAGGGGATATGTCTTATCGTAGGGCTGGAGCGAGTGTGATGCAAGCGCATGATGAATAGGAAAAAAATTGGCATAGTTGCTTTCATCGCTTGTCTGCTGGTATTTGTGGTCCTTAACTTTTTTCTTTGGAGCTTGGATCCGGCAAGTATTGTTGATAAGTCTGCGACGATAGAAGTAAAGGAGGCTGCACGTTCGTCCGAAGAAGATGCCTTAGCGTCTGCTTCTCTAGATGACTGGGAATTGGTCTTGGTCAATCGTGATCATTTGCTTGAATCAGAGCCGAAGTCCTTAGCGACAGTAGGAAATATTCAGGTTGATAGCAGAATTGCGACAGCTACGCAAGACTTTTTAGTAGCCGATCGAGTAATGGTTCCCGACGAGGTCTTGCTATCAGGCTACAGAAGTCGCGCTGAGCAAGAACAGCTCTATAACGAGAGAGTTGCAGAGTTAGAAGCGAGTGGGGTTGTTCGGGCAGAAGCAGAAGCTGCGGTTCGTTCTCAAGTACAGATGCCAGGAGCTAGCGAACACCAGACTGGTCTTGCCATTGACATGAGTGAAGAAGCAGGGCAACTAGATGAAGTGGCAGAAAAAATCAAAGCATTGGCGCCACAATACGGCCTTGTCCTTCGATATCCAGAAGGGAAAAGCCACCTCACAGGAATTGCTTTTGAAAGCTGGCACTTCCGCTATGTCGGGGTTGAAAATGCCCAGTACATGGAAAAACACGACTTGGTCTTGGAAGAATACCTTGCTTTATTAAAAGATAGGAAATAAAACGTCATGATTGGCGTTTTTTCTTTGTCCCTCTTGACAAATACATCGAGGTGCGATATACTCGTTATATCGAAGTTCGATATATCGAACTACAAGGAGAAAATGTATGGAAGAAAAAATAAGGCGGATCTATCTTCCGATGACGGAAACGGCATTCTATATTCTATTTGCCTTACAGGAAGAGCGGCATGGCTATGACATCACCCAAAAGACCAAGGAATTGACTGGAGGTCAGGTCGTGATTAGCCCTGGGACCATGTATGGCACCCTGTCTAAAATGGAAAAGGATGGTCTGATTGCCTTTGTCCGTGAAGAAGAGAAGCGGAAACGTTATCGAATAACAGGGTTAGGGCGAGAGGTATTGGAGATTGAGAAATCGAGGATTGAGCGCCTCTATCGAAATAGCCGAGGAGAGAGATATGAAGAAGCAGAAATTTAATAGGTTTAAACCGATTCAAATGGAAGCATATTTCAGTCGTATGCAGCGGTCGGGTCAGGCCTTAAAGCAGGTATCACCTTGGAGTGGCACGATTGAATTTGTATCTTGTAAGCCCGAAAACATGATCTATCGCCTTGATTTTTATCAGCCTAGCAAGAAAGAAATCGGCTTTTTTCCAGAATACGATCATCACTATCTGACTTTATTTCAAGATGCAGGATGGGAAATGGTTTGCGGTGCATCGCCTTATGTTATCTGGCGTAAGCCTGTGTCAACAGTAGATTCTCCCGATGAATCGCTCCTCTACAATGACCGTGAGGGGGTCTACCAGCATTACAAGAGGCTTGTTACATATCGAGTGTTGTCTAGTATTATTGTTCCGTGGTTTTCTCTGGCAACTGCCTCTATATGGCAGATCGCTGAGTGGAAGTGGTACCAATTTGTCTGGCAGGGGTTAATCTTGCTGGTCTGGCTTGCTTTTGTAGCCTACCAACTATGGATGTTGGATCAGTGGAAAAAGGAGGTATGACATGAAAAAGGAACTAAAATTCTTCTTTATCACTGATTTTGAAAAGGAAGAGAACTATTTAATTGCCATGCATCGGAAAGGTTGGCGGCTAAAAGAAATACGTTTTGCCTGTCTTTTCATTTTTGAAAGATCCCAGCCAGAAGAAGTTGCCTATCGCCTAGACTTTAAACCGAGATTGGGTGAGGATCGGGATACTTATTATCAAATGTATGCAGATTACGGCTGGGATTATGTAGGTGTTTGTAATAATTTTGTTTGCTTCCGTAAAGCGGTCAGAGACGGAGAGGAAACGGATATTTACAGTGATAGGCAGACCAAGCTAGAAATGATTGGACGGATCTTCAAGTGGCGATTTATCTTTTTATTACTGATGAGTCTAGTTTTCTTGTGGCATGCCTTTCGTGCTGGCAATAGACTGTCGCTATGGGCTACCTTGGGGATTGTGTATATGGGTTTGCTTATCTATTGTGGTATTGGTTTTTACAAATTAAGAAAGCGTTATTCAGAAAAGGAGTTAAGATGAAAAAAAGAAAATGTGAAGAAGTTACTCTGGCAGTCCTACCTATTTTGTGTATTAACTTTTTAGTGAATCTGCACCGTCTGCGATTTGAACAGCTGACAGTTTTGTCCCTCTTGGTTGATATGGTTATCCTCATTCACCCGCTCTTAATCGGAATGCTCCTGTATCGTTGGTGGAAGTCGAAAAAAGAATTAGAAAGGGAAGCGCATGAAAAAATATAAGAACCTTTTAAAAGTAGTGGGGTACTTGCTTCTAGTATTTATCCTCAATCGTCCTCTGTTCTACCTCATCCAGTATCAAGAAGCCCTGACTTCACTGACTGCTTGGGCTACCAGTCTCCTCTATCTATTCCTTGTTCTAGGAGTGACGGTCTGGCTTTGGCGTACTTATCGCGCACAGACGGTAGCGCAAGCCTTGCGTTGGAAAGACCTTGGTCTTGCTCTGCTCTTTGGACTACTGGCAAGAATAGTGGCAGTTGTTGGCACCGTATTGATCCTGTTAGCGAGTGGACAAGCGACCAGTGCTAATGATGCAGCCTTGTTGGGAATTGTAGGGGAACTAAGAGACGGCTTCTTCCCGATTGCCATCTTGTTCTTGCTCTATACCTCTTTGCTGGCACCGATTGTAGAAGAAATCATCTTTAGGGGTCTGTTTATCCAGCTGCTTTTCAAAAATAGCTCCCGATGGTTGGCTTGGTTGCTGTCATCTACTGTATTTGCTCTTATGCACCTTCATTCATTTGCACCCGTAGAATTTATCCTCTACTTCTCCCTAGCTAGCGTTTTATATCTATCCTACGCTCGTCGGGGTGAGATAAAGGATTCGATCTTGGTTCATATCTTGAATAATGCCCTCCCGACCGTGGTCTTTGCTGTTCAGATCTTTTTATAGGGAGTATAAGTTTATCTTTTGTAATTGAACTTGAGCCACAACTCACTGACAAAGCGTAGTCAAAAGGTTGAGTAACCCTAGATAAGACACAGTAGGCATCTGATTGTAGCTATCGCTACAATCAGATGCCTTTGTGGGGGTCTCACGACGAAGCGAACCGCTTCTGTTCGGCTGCCTATTTTGTCTAGGAGTTGCTTCCCCAGTCTAGGAATAGACTGGGGAAGGTTGGAGATATAGTCATTTAGTTTATATTTTTATTATTTCGTTAACTCGTCTTGCTGTACCCCAGTACTACCTGCGACTCGTTGCCTAGTACTAAAAATAAACTAAACGGCTATAAAACGAGCGGTGCTCGTATCAAACAGTCTCTCCCCAGACTGTTTTGACGAAAACTAAATAACTATAACTAGGTCTTTAGACTGATTTTTAGCACTCTTGTAGAAAGAGTGCTAATTTTTGGCTTTTCTGCCTTGACAATCTGATAAATCGGTGTATAATAGAATCATGAGTTAGCACTCGAAAGGTTAGAGTGCTAATACTCAATAAAAGTCAAAAAGCAAACGAGCCACGGCCTGTACTGATGTATGGCAGGCGATATGGATATTGTTTGAATTTGATTGTTGCAGATAATAAGAGCATCCTGACTGGAGGTGAGGTTTTGGTAACAGAGCGCCAGCATGAAATTCTAAATTTAATCGTTGAAATCTTTACAAAAACACACGAGCCAGTGGGATCTAAAGCCCTCCAAGAGAGTATTGCTTCTAGTAGCGCAACCATTCGAAATGAAATGGCAGCTCTCGAAAAGAAAGGCCTGCTTGAAAAAGCCCACACTTCAAGTGGTAGAATGCCTAGTGTGGAGGGTTTCAAATACTTTGTGGAGCATTCCTTGAGTTTTGATAGTCTGGATGAGGAAGATGTGTACCAAGTTGTCAGAAGTTTCGACCGCGAGTTTTTCCGCTTGGATGATATTTTTCAGACGACAGCAGCTATCCTATCCGACTTGACAGCTTGCACGGTGGCGGTACTTGATGTCGAGCCCAGTCAGCAAAAGCTAACAGCTTTTGATATTGTTATCCTTAGTCAGCATGCAGCATTGGCGGTGATGACCTTGGATGAGTCAAAAACGCTGACCAGACAGTTTGCGATTCCTAAGAATTTTCTCCGTGAGGATTTAATGGAGGTCAGAAGTCTGGTGCGCGAGCGCCTGCTTGGAAAATCGGTGCTAGATATTCACTATAAGCTACGAACCGAGATTCCGCAGATTATCCAACGGCATTTCATCACGACCGACAATGTACTTTATCTGTTTGAACACATTTTCTCGGATCTCTTTACCGAGGATATCGTAACTGCCGGAAAGATTCGCCTGCTAGATTTTGCAGATACTCGAGCTTACCAGTTCTTTGATTCTCCCCAAAAAGTAGCTCTTGAAATGCGGAGCAATCTTGGAGAAGATGAGATGCAGAGTGTCAGGGTGGCTGACAGTCGAGAAGAATCACTCTCAAGTCTGACCGTGATGACGACTAAGTTTCTTATTCCCTATCGTGGATTTGGGCTCCTGTCCGTTATCGGCCCGATCAATGTAGACTACAACCGCATGATCAGCCTGATCAACCTCGTCAATCGCGTCCTCATGATGAAACTGACCGATTTTTATCGATACCTAAGCAGTAACCACTATGAGGTTCACTAAGATACGAGGGCGTTAAGCAACTCCTAGACAAAATAGACAATCGAAGCAGGGTGTCTTGCACCCAATGAGATTGATCTTTTTGTCAGAGAGTTGTAGCCCGAGTTCAGTTCATCAAGATACGAGGGCGTTTGACACGAGCACCGCTCGTTTTATCTCCAACCTTCCACAGTCTATTCCTAGACTGTGGAAGCAACTCCTAGACAAAATAGGCGGCCGAACAGAAGCGGTTCGCTTCGTAGTGAGACCCCCACAAAGGCAACTAGATTGTAGTGATAGCTACAATCAGATGCCTACTGTGTCTTATCTAAGGTTACTCAATTTTTTGACTACGCTTTGTCAGAGAGTTGTAGCCCGAGTTCAGTTCATCAAGATACGAGGGCGTAAAAAAAGCGACTGAAAATTAGGAAACATGACGAAGAGATTAGAGAGAGTTTGCTTCGCAAACTTCTATTTCCCGCCTCTCAAGGTATACTATACCTTGAGAGCTAGGAATGTTTATCCCTAAAGGGAGCCACAGCTGTAACTAGCTAAAGCTAGAACATCTGCGTCTCTATTTTCCGAGATTTTAGGCTGAACTCAATTCAGTAATATACAAGAGCGTAAAAAAGCAACTGAAAATTAGGAAACATGACGAGTGAAAAGCTCCAGTGGAGGTTTTCAGCCTATTTCCTAACGGCAGCCCAGTCAGGCTAAAATTGTTATTATAAAAATAAAGCATTTCTAAATATTGTTATAAAGGAGGTTTCACGTGACCGAAGAAATCAAAAAAGAAGAACAAGTTGAGGAAGTGGAGGAGACAGAAGAAGCTGTCCAAGAAGAAACACCTCAAGAAAAATCAGAGTTGGAGCTTGCGAATGAGCGGGCGGAAGACTTTGAAAACAAGTATCTGCGTGCTGTGGCAGAGATGCAAAATATTCAGCGTCGCAGTAGTGAAGAACGTCAAACCTTACAAAGATACCGTAGTCAAGATTTGGGCAAGGCAATCTTGCCGTCCCTAGATAACCTAGAGCGTGCCCTAGCGGTGGATGGCTTGACAGATGAGGTGAAAAAAGGTCTTGAAATGGTTCAAGAAAGTCTGGTTCAGGCACTCAAAGCTGAAGGCATTGAAGAAGTGGCAGCAGACGGGGCATTCGACCCTAACTTCCACATGGCGATTCAAACCATGCCGGCAGATGATGACCACTCAGCCGACACCATTGCCCAAGTCTTCCAAAAAGGCTATAAGCTTCACGAGCGTGTCCTTCGCCCAGCTATGGTGGTCGTGTATAACTAATCATTAGTATAGTTTTGATGTTTAAAGAGTATAACTTGTCCGAAATGACAGAAAACTATGATTTAAAAAGAAAAAATAAATTTAATTGTTGAAAGGATTTGAACGTTACTTTCAGTCGTTAGATGGAGAAAGCCTCGTTTTCTCTAATCTCCCGATTGAAACAGTCCACAGGACTATTTCAACGTTCTTGGTATCATTATTATGTCTAAAATTATTGGTATTGACTTAGGAACTACAAACTCTGCAGTGGCTGTTCTTGAAGGAACAGAAAGCAAAATCATTGCAAACCCAGAAGGAAATCGTACAACTCCGTCTGTTGTATCTTTCAAAAATGGTGAAATTATCGTTGGTGATGCAGCAAAACGCCAAGCAGTGACAAATCCTGACACCATTATCTCTATCAAATCAAAAATGGGAACAGCTGAAAAAGTTGCTGCAAATGGTAAAGAATACACTCCACAAGAAATTTCTGCTATGATCCTTCAATACTTGAAAGGGTATGCAGAAGAGTACCTTGGTGAAAAAGTAACAAAAGCTGTTATTACTGTCCCTGCTTACTTCAATGATGCCCAACGTCAAGCGACAAAAGATGCAGGTAAAATTGCAGGTCTTGAAGTAGAACGGATCGTTAACGAGCCAACAGCAGCAGCTCTTGCTTATGGTCTTGACAAGACAGACAAAGAAGAAAAAATCTTGGTATTTGACCTCGGTGGAGGAACCTTTGACGTTTCTATCCTTGAATTAGGAGATGGTGTCTTTGACGTTCTTGCAACTGCTGGTGATAACAAACTTGGTGGAGATGATTTTGACCAAAAAATTATCGACCACATGGTAACTGAATTTAAGAAAGAAAATGGCATTGACCTATCAGCGGATAAAATGGCGGTTCAACGCTTGAAAGATGCAGCTGAAAAAGCGAAGAAAGACCTTTCAGGTGTTACATCAACTCAAATCAGCTTGCCGTTTATCACTGCTGGGGAAGCAGGACCTCTTCACTTGGAAATGACCCTTACTCGCGCGAAATTTGATGATTTGACACGCGACCTTGTAGAGCGCACAAAAGAACCAGTTCGCCGTGCCTTGTCTGATGCAGGACTTTCTATCTCTGAAATTGATGAAGTAATCCTTGTAGGTGGTTCAACTCGTATCCCAGCTGTCGTAGAAGCTGTTAAAGCTGAAACTGGAAAAGAGCCAAACAAATCTGTAAACCCAGATGAAGTAGTAGCGATGGGTGCTGCTATCCAAGGTGGGGTTATCTCTGGTGATGTTAAAGATGTCGTGCTTCTTGATGTGACACCATTATCACTTGGTATTGAGACAATGGGTGGCGTATTTACCAAACTAATTGAACGCAATACAACGATTCCAACATCTAAATCACAAGTCTTCTCAACAGCAGCAGACAACCAGCCAGCAGTAGATATCCATGTTCTTCAAGGTGAGCGTCCAATGGCTGCGGACAACAAAACACTCGGTCGTTTCCAATTGACAGACATTCCAGCGGCACCTCGTGGAATCCCTCAAATCGAAGTAACCTTTGACATTGACAAAAACGGTATCGTATCTGTTAAAGCCAAAGACCTTGGTACTCAAAAAGAGCAAACAATCGTAATCCAATCAAATTCAGGATTGACAGACGAAGAGATCGATCGCATGATGAAAGATGCAGAAGCTAACGCAGAAGCAGATAAGAAGCGTAAGGAAGAAGTTGATCTTCGCAACGAAGTTGACCAAGCGATCTTTGCTACTGAAAAGACAATCAAGGAAACAGAAGGCAAAGGATTTGACGCAGAACGTGATGCAGCCCAAGCCGCACTTGACGAATTGAAAGCAGCTCAAGAAGCTAACAATTTGGACGACATGAAAGCAAAATTGGAAAACTTGAACGAAAAAGCGCAAGGTCTAGCAGTTAAGATGTATGAACAAGCTGCAGCAGCGCAACAAGCAGCCCAAGGAGCAGAAGGTGCTGAGCAAGCAAATCCAGCAGGTGATGACGTTGTAGATGGTGAATTCACTGAAAAATAAGATGTGAGAGTGTAAAAGCTTATTACAGAGGTTGCAAACCAGCCTCTGTTTTTGCTAAATGTAGCACTTTAACAGCAAGGAACAGAACCCGCTTTGCATTCTCGGTTCTTTCCACAAACTTATGAAAGGAAGAAAGTGTTCGTAACTGAACACGGGTTATAATCTCTCTCTTTTTAGTTGTTGCAAGATTTAGTGTTTTAATAGAAAGGAAATGAACCCGCCCTAAAAGCTGTGTGAAAAAGATAAATCGTCTAGAAAATCAGGATTTTCTGCCGATTTCCTATTTTCACTTTGCTTTTTACGGGCTTGGTATCTTATATGAACAATACAGAATTTTACGATCGGCTTGGGGTTTCTAAGGATGCCTCTCAAGACGAGATTAAAAAGGCTTATCGGAAAATGTCCAAGAAGTACCATCCAGATATCAATCAAGAGGCTGGTGCGGAGCAGAAATACAAGGACATTCAGGAAGCCTATGAAACACTTAGTGATACTCAAAAGCGCGCTAATTATGACCAATTTGGTGCTGCTGGTGCCCAAGGCGGCTTTGGTGGCGGAGGCTTTAGCGGTTTTGATGGTGCAGGCTTTGGTGGTTTTGAAGATATTTTTTCTAGCTTCTTTGGAGGAGGTGGCGCAAGTCGTAATCCCAATGCGCCGCGTCAGGGAGACGATCTTCAATACCGTATCAATTTAAAATTTGAAGAAGCAATTTTTGGTGCAGAAAAAGAAGTCAGCTACAATCGTGAAGCGACCTGTCGAACCTGTACGGGTTCTGGAGCCAAGCCAGGGACTAGCCCTGTAACCTGTGGTCGCTGTCATGGTGCTGGTGTTATCAACGTTGATACCCAGACACCGCTCGGTATGATGCGCCGACAAATGACCTGTGATGTCTGTCATGGTCGTGGAAAAGAAATCAAAGACCCATGTCATACTTGTCACGGTACAGGTCACGAAAAGCAGGCTCATACAGTTACTGTCAAAGTACCAGCAGGTGTTGAAACAGGTCAAAAAATCCGCCTTTCAGGTCAAGGAGAGGCTGGATTTAACGGTGGTCCTTATGGAGATCTATTTGTCATCATTCAGGTGCAGGCTTCGGACAAGTTTGAACGTGACGGCACGACCATTCACTACACATTGAACCTAAACTTCGTTCAAGCAGCTTTAGGTGATACAGTGCATGTGCCGACTGTTCATGGTGATGTCGATTTGGTGATTCCTGAAGGTACGCAGACTGGCAAGAAATTCCGTCTGAAAGGGAAAGGTGCCCCAAGCCTACGTGGTGGTGTTGTGGGCGACCAGTATGTAACCATTCATATTGTCACACCAACCAACCTCAATGACAAACAAAAAGCAGCCTTGAAAGAATTTGCGGCAGCAGGAAATATGACTGTTAACCCCCAGAAAAAAGGCTTTTTCGATAAAGTAAAAGACGCCTTTGAGGAACTCTAAGATACGAGAGCGTTAAGCAACTCCTAGACAAAATAGGCAATCGAAGCAGTGTGTCTTGCACCCAATGAGATTGATCTTTTTGTCAGCGAGTTGTAGCACGAGTTCAATTCCATAAGATACGAGGGCGTTAAAAAACCGACTGAAAAATAGGAAATACGACGCAGAAGTCTTTGCTTCTAGGAGTATTTATCTTTTTTCCGAGGTTTTAGGCTGAACTCAATTACAAGATACGAGAGCGTTTGACACGAGTTTCACTCGTTTTATCTCCCATCTTCCCAGTCTATTCCTAGACTGTGAAAGCAACTAAAGTTGCAACGGTTATGACTCTTTTTCTTGCTTGTTTCAAGGAACAGGTTGCTTCGGGACAGAAAGATTTTCCTTTAAGAAATTCTGAAGCAACAAATACTATACATTGGCGCAACGACCTAAAAAGCGGACAAGAGTAGATTCTGAATCACAGAAAATACACCTTGTTCGCTTTTTCTATATTCGATTCGGTTTGACCTTTGTCCCAGCCTCGCTTTTAACAAGTATGTTAAGGAAAAACATGACATAAGGATTGGAACTTAGAAAAACTGTCTTTGAGCATGTAGAGTACAGCAAGACGGGTTTAGGAGGTAACAAAAGATAAACGAAATGACCAAATCAGCAACTATGGCTTGCTGATTTTTGTCTTTCATGATAGGCTAAAGCTGTTGAGAATAGGGCTTGATTTTTGACGAGTATGAGATGGAGGAATGTTATGTACCAAGATGCAACAGCTATGGCAGAGGCGCTTCGGACTAGAGAGCTATCAGCCGAAGAATGCGTCCAAGCAAGTATCGACAGGATTGAGCGTTTGAATCCTGCATTGAATGCAGTCGTGACTACCCAGTATGAGCAGGCGCTGGGGCGGGCGAGAAATCTGAAAATAGGAGAGCAGCCTTTTGCAGGGGTGCCGATTCTATTGAAAGATTTGGGGCAGGAACAAAAAGGTGAGTTGTCGACCTCGGGCTCTCGCCTGTTTGCCAATTACAGGGCGCAAAAGAGTGATCGGTATACGCAGCGTCTGGAGGAATTGGGGTTTATTGTACTAGGGCGAACCAACACACCAGAATTTGGCTTTAAGAATATTTCAGATAGCCAATTACATGGTTCTGTCAATCTACCATTTGATGTGACCCGTAATGCAGGCGGTTCAAGCGGTGGGGCAGCGGCAGCCGTATCATCTGGCATGGTACCCTTGGCGGGAGCTTCAGATGGAGGCGGTTCGATCCGTATTCCAGCTAGTTTTAACGGACTTATCGGCTTAAAGACCAGTCGTGGTCGGATACCAGTTGGACCATCTAGCTATCGGGGATGGCAGGGGGCGTCCGTGCATTTTGCCTTGACCAAATCTGTCCGAGACACCAAACGGCTTCTCTATCACTTGCAAACCTACCAAGTAGAAGCGCCCTTTCCGTTACAGACCCTGTCTTGGGAGAGTTTGTTCGGATATGAAAAAAGACCTCTCAAGATTGCCTTCTCGCTCCAGTCACCGATCGACACACAGGTGTCGGCTGACGCGCAAGCGGCTGTTTTAGAGCTTGTACCCGCCTTAGAAGCGCTGGGGCATCAGGTGAGGGAATTGACGGCATATCCACTTGATGGAGCCGAGCTTATTTCCTCTTACTACCTGATGAATAGCGTTGAGACAGCACAGATGTTTGCAGGGATTGAAGCGAGTTTGGGTCGTAAGATGAGGATGGAGGATATGGAGTTGATGACTTGGGCTATTTATCGGAGCGGTCATACTATTCCTGCTTATCGTTATAGTCAGATTTTGCAGGATTGGGATCAATATAGTGCGAAAATGGCTGTTTTTCATGAGACTTATGATGTCTTGTTAACTCCTACGGTGGCTGGGGTTGCTCCCAAGCATGGTCAATTTGCTTTGGACAAGCACCTGTCAGAAAAACTACAAGATATTGACACTTATGGGATGGAGGAGCAGCAAGAACTGATCTGGCAGATGTTTGAAAAGGCTCTGGCTTGGACACCTTTTACTCCCCATGCTAATCTGACGGGTCAGCCGTCTATCAGCCTGCCGACTTACCAAACAGAGCAGGGCTTGCCAATCGGTATTCAGCTGACCGCAGCTAAGGGGCGGGAGGATATCCTCTTGTCCTTGGCAGAAGAGCTTGGACAGCTACATGGCAACTTCGTCCTGTAAAGCGCTTTAAATTTTCAGTTAAAATAATTGATAAAAGTCTCTCCTTATGATACCGTTTCTTTAGACGTTTTGTGATCTTGGACAACAGATCAGTAAATGGAAAAAGGAGATTATCATGTTGAAAAAATTGCTTGTCCCAGCCTTACTCGTGTCTTCGTTTGCTCTAGCGGCTTGTTCTGGCACAGCCGATAAAAGCGCTTCCACGAACCAGACAGAGTGGGAGAAAATCAAGGAAGCAGGTGTCTTAAAAGTCGCAACTCCCGGAACCCTCTACCCAACCTCTTACCATGATGATGCAGACCAATTGGTCGGCTATGAAATTGACATGGTCAATGAAATTGGTAAACGCTTGGATATTAAGATAGAGTATCAAGAAATCGGCGTTGCAGAAGCCTTTACCTCGGTAGACAGTGGAAAAGTAGACGTGACAGTCAACAACTTTGACACGACAAAAGAGCGCCTTGAAAAATACAATTTCTCCATCCCCTACAAGTATTCAATCGGTGGAATGATTGTCCGTGCGGACGGATCATCTGGCATTGAAGCGGCAGACTTGAGCGACTGGAAAGGCAAGAAAGCTGGAGGTGGTGCAGGAACCCAGTATATGAAACTTGCCGAGAAATTGGGTGCAGAACCTGTTATCTATGACAATGTGACTAACGACGTTTACCTCCGCGACGTATCGACTGGTCGGACAGATTTTATTCCCAATGACTACTACACACAGGTGATTGCTATCAATTACATTACGCAACAATTCCCAGATATTAAGGTGAAAATGGGTACACCTAAGTACAATCCAACGGAGCAAGGGATTGTGATGCGCAAGACGGATACAAGTTTGAAAGAGCAAGTAGATAAAGCCCTCACATCGATGAAAGAAGACGGGACTTTAAAAGCAATTTCTGAAAAGTATTACGCTGGCCAAGACTTGACAGAGCCTGAAAAAGGTGTGGAAAATCTTCCTGTCATTGATGTGGCTGATATGAAATAGTTAGCATCTTGAAGCTGGAAAGAACGAGAGTGAGGAAGAACGGGCTAGTAGCCCTGCACTCGCTCTCTTTTATTGATACTCATCAAAAATCAAACTCTGATATCCTTACCTCACCTTGCTGACCTGCGATTTCATTGCCTAGTCAGATTTTGATTTTTATAGAGTATGACGATATGAGATGATGGAGGAATAGGATGAATTGGCAGGCAATCTTTAATCTCGAATTGGCAAAAGAAGCCATTCCAAAAATATTGGAGGGCTTACCCTATACGCTAGGCTTGTCCCTAATCGGCTTTGTCCTAGGAACGGTTTCAGGTTTTTTTGTGGCGCTCTTGCGCATGTCGCGGCTATCCCCTTTGCGTTATCTAGCCATGATCCACATTTCCTTGATGAGGGGGATCCCGCTCATGGTTCTGCTCTTTTTTATCTATTTTGGGCTCCCCTTTATGGGCTTGGAGCTAGATGCCATCAGTGCGAGTATCATTGCCTTTACCCTCATGTCGAGCGCCTACATTTCAGAGATTATCCGTTCCTCCCTTTCTGCCATTGATCATGGTCAATGGGAGGCGGCTCGTTCTCTCGGTCTAAAGACTTCCGTCATCTATCGCAGGGTCATCATTCCTCAAGCTTTTCGGATTGCCGTGCCGCCCCTCAGTAATGTCTTGCTAGACATGGTCAAAAGTACCTCGCTCACCGCCATGATTACCGTGCCAGAATTGTTCAATAAGGCCAAGATTGTCGGTGGTGCGAAGTCTGATTACATGACAGTTTATATCTGTGTGGCTCTGATTTACTGGGTTATTTGTAGCTTGTATGCACTAGGTCAAGTTCATCTGGAAAAACGCTTAGCAACCTATTGATTTTTATAGAGCGAGTATGAGCTTCAAAGAGTATGGGAATAAAAAAAGAGGCCAGTACAAATGACTGCCCCTACTCGGTCTGTCCAAGTCTTGGCTAGCTCATTTGTCCCAGCTTCTAATCGGCTTCGTCCGAAACCAATACACTAGCTGTTGCAATTGCAGTTGTGGCTTCGGTCTCTTGCTTTTTATGGTTGTCCTATCGGGACTTGAGGCTCTCTAGTCTGGCGGTTAGGGCAAGGCTAGAGAATGATGTTTACTTCGTCTGACAGCTTGGACAGATACCATAGATGGTTAAGAGTTCTTTGGTGATGTGATAGCCGGTCTGTTCCTGTACTTGTTGCTCAAGGCTTGGTATGTCTTCGGCAATCAAGTCGGTAATCTTTCCGCAGCGTTCGCAGATAATGTTCAGATGGTCGTGCCCCATAAAGTCATAGTAAGTAGTCGTATCGTTGTTGCGCTTTAACTCGGCTACAAACCCTTCTTCGACTAGAACCCTGAGATTGTTATAGACAGTGGCTAGGCTCATGGTCGGAAAGTTTGGACGCAATTCCTTGTAGATCATCTCGGCGCTCGGATGGTCTGGGCTAGTGATGAGTTGACGAATGACTGCTTTTCGGCTTTCGGTTATCCGAATGCCTTTTTCTTTTAAATGGCTCACGACGTGCTGATAGGCGTCTTGGTGATTATGGTGTGCGTGGTGTGACATGGCACGTCTCTCTTTCAAAGTATTTTCTTCATTATACACCATTTGACAAAAAAGCGCGAATAAAGGTGCTATTTTCTCATCTGTCCTAGGACAGATGGCAGGTAAAAACCTTGTCAGAGACTTTTTAGCTATGGTACAATCATGCTATGACAAGATATAAAGCGATTATTTCCTATGATGGATACAATTTTTCAGGGTTTCAGCGGCAGCCGCATGCACGGACGGTTCAGGAGGAATTAGAAAAGACCCTGCAACGTTTAAATAGGGGGCAAGAAATCGTGGTGCATGGTGCTGGGCGGACAGATAGCGGTGTCCATGCCTATGGTCAGGTGATCCATTTTGACCTACCCGGTGCCAGAGAGGTGGAGAAATTACGCTTTGCCCTTGATACGCAAAGTCCTGAAGATATAGATGTGGTGGCGATCGAGCAGGTGACAGATGACTTTCACTGTCGCTATGCCAAGCACCAGAAAACCTACGAATTTTTGGTAGATATTGGGCGGCCCAAAAATCCCATGTTGCGGCATTATGCGACCCATTTTCCCTATGACTTGGAGATAGAGCGAATAGAAAAGGCCATATCTGCCTTGGTGGGAAGTCATGATTTTACGGGCTTTACGGCGTCAGGAACGGCGGTAAAAGATAAGGTGCGGACGATTACAGAAGCGCGTGTCAGGCTAGAGCCTGAGCGGAATTTGCTCATTTTCACCTTTACAGGCAATGGCTTTCTCTACAAGCAGGTGCGCAATATGGTGGGAACCTTGCTCAAGATTGGCAACAACCGGATGCCGATTGAGCAGGTGGAGCGGATTTTACAAGAAAAAGATCGTCAACTAGCGGGACCTACGGCGGCACCCAATGGCTTGTATTTAAAGGAGATCCGATATGAAGAGTAAGTATATAGTAGCCCTTTCAGGCAATGATATTTTTAGCGGAGGTGGTCTCTATGCGGATTTGACCACTTATACGGTCAATGGCTTGCATGGTTTTGTCGTAGTGACCTGTCTGACAGCTATGACAGGAGCTGGCTTTGAAGTCTTTCCTGTGGAGGAAACGGTCGTTGAAAAACAACTAAGGAGCTTGCAAGAGGTGGATTTTGCAGCTATAAAGTTGGGCTTATTGCCCAATGTAGCCATTGCTAAGCAGGCGCTTGACTTTGTGCGTGCGCAGGCAGATCTCCCAATTGTTTTGGATCCGGTTCTTGTCTGTAAGGAAACGCATGATGTGGAGGTCAACCATCTGCGTGATGAATTGATAGCAATTTTCCCTTATGTGACGATTATCACTCCAAATCTGGTAGAAGCGGAGCTATTGACCCAAAGAAAAATCCAAACTCTCGAAGAGATGAAAGAGGTGGCGAAAGCCTTGCATGAACTAGGGGCGCAACATGTCGTGATTAAGGGTGGTAATCGACTAGATCAAGCGCGGGCAATAGATCTCTACTATGATGGTAGGGAGTACCAGATTTTGGAAGCCAAGGTAGTGGCGAACAATAATACAGGTGCAGGCTGTACCTTTGCGTCCAGTATTGCCAGCCAATTGGCATTGGGAAAGAATGTGTTTGAAGCGGTGAGACATTCTAAGGACTTTGTCTACCGTGCTATTCAAGCATCTGATGAATATGGGGTGGTGCCTTATGAAAACTAAGTATACACAAAAAATTGCGCTCTTATCAATCTTGACAGCTTTGACGCTTGTCTTGGGATACGTACACCTGCCAACCTTGACAGGGCTTATCACATTTCTAGATGTCGGTATCTTTTTTACAGCTTTCTATCTGGGCTCAACAGAGGGAGCGATTGTCGGTGGTCTATCGGGGCTTCTGCTTGACTTATTGCTGGGTTATCCGCAGTGGGCTTTCTTTAGTCTGATCTTTCACGGCTTTCAAGGTTATGCAGCTGGTTGGTCGGGTAAGAAGCGTGTGGTAGGTCTTCTTCTTGCTAGCCTTGTAATGGTAGGAGGTTATTTTCTAGCCAGTATGATGATCTATAATCTGGCAGCAGCGCTAGATAGCCTTATGGGAAATCTCGTGCAAAATATGGTCGGAATGGCTCTCGGTTCGATCCTTGCTAAGGTCATGGTAAGGGCTAGAAAGGTCAAGGTATAGATGATGGACATGAAGGTGCTAAAAGAGCAAACGGTCGCTATTGTAGAAGAAGTGCTGGAATTGAGCCGGATACAAAAGGGGCAATTATTTGTCTTGGGGCTGTCGACCAGTGAGGTAATCGGTGGTCGTATCGGCAAGCATTCCAATCTGGAGGTGGGACAGGTCATTGTCAAGACCATCTTAGACCTACTGTCGGATCGTGGGATTTATCTTGCTGTTCAAGGTTGTGAACACTTGAATCGCGCCTTGGTGGTTGAGCGAGATTTTGCCCTTGCCAAGGATTTAGAAATCATCAATGTCCTTCCGAGCCTGCACGCTGGTGGTTCGGGACAAGTAGCAGCCTTTGAGTATATGAAAGATCCTGTCGAGGTAGAGTTTGTCACAGCCTATGCAGGACTGGATATTGGAGATACCGCTATTGGTATGCACGTCAAACATGTCCAAGTGCCTCTGCGTCCAAGCTTACGCCAGATTGGGCATGCCCACGTGACCGCCCTTGCCAGTCGACCAAAGTTGATTGGCGGAGCAAGAGCCTGCTATCAAGAAGATGCCATTCGGAAAAGATAGTAGCTCCTAACCCCTCATCATTCTGCATAAAATAGCCTGCAAAAGAATTGGCATAAAAATTTGGAGAATGCTAGAAGATATGATATAATGGCTTGTATGCAATAAAATTTTAAGGAGAAATGACAGAATGTCTGTATCATTTGAAGCAAAAGAAACAAACCGCGGTGTCTTGACCTTTACCATTGCTCAAGATGCTATCAAACCAGAATTGGATCGTGTATTTAACAAGGTGAAAAAAGAGATCAACGTACCAGGCTTCCGCAAGGGTCACTTGCCACGTGCGATCTTCAACCAAAAATTTGGTGAAGAAGCATTGTACCAAGAAGCTGTTAACGCTCTTTTGCCAGCAGCCTATGAAGCAGCTGTTGCAGAAGCAGGTCTTGAAGTAGTTGCACAACCAACTATCGACGTTGTGTCAATGGAAAAGGGACAAGACTGGACAATCACTGCAGCAGTTGTCACTAAACCAGAAGTCAAATTAGGTGACTACAAAAACCTAGCAGTATCAGTTGAAGCAACAAAAGAAGTAACAGACGAAGAAGTAGATGCAAAAATTGAGCGCGAGCGCAACACCTTGGCAGAGTTGGCGATCAAAGAGGGCCCAGCTGCAGAAGGTGATACAGTTGTTATCGACTTTGTTGGTTCGATCGACGGTGTTGAGTTTGACGGCGGAAAAGGTGAAAACTTCTCACTAGGTCTTGGTAGCGGTCAATTCATCCCTGGCTTTGAAGACCAATTGGTAGGTCACAGTGCTGGTGAAGAAGTGAATGTAGAAGTGACATTCCCAGAAGATTATCAAGCAGAAGACTTGGCAGGGAAACCAGCCCTCTTCGTGACAAAAATCCATGAAGTAAAAGTAAAAGAAGTGCCAGCCCTTGATGACGAGTTGGCAAAAGACCTTGATGAAGAAGTGGAAACACTTGACGAGTTGAAAGCAAAATACCGTAAAGAATTAGAAGCAGCGAAAGAAAGTGCTTTTGATGATGCGGTTGAAACAGCAGCTATTGACTTGGCAGTTGCAAATGCGGAAATCGTTGAACTTCCAGAAGAAATGATTCACGAAGAAGTACACCGTGCAATGAACGAGTTCCTCGGTGGTATGCAGCAGCAAGGTATCTCACCAGATATGTATTTCCAAATCACTGGAACAACACGCGAAGATCTTCATAAGCAACATGAAGCGGATGCAGAGAAACGCACGAAAACAAACCTTGTTGTTGAAGCAGTGGCGAAAGCAGAAGGATTTGAAGCAACAGCAGAAGAAATCGAAGCAGAAATTACAGAACTAGCAACTACTTATAATATGGAAGTAGAGCAAGTGCGCCGTCTGCTTTCAGAGGACATGTTGAAACACGACATCGCAGTGAAAAAAGCTGTTGAAGTCATCACAAGCACAGCAACTGTAAAATAATAGAAAACAACAGAAATAGAGGTTAAGTTTGTTCTTAGCTTCTATTTTTCTACAATTCTAACAAGAGTAAACTTATCTTTGACTATTTGCTGATTTTAGCGTAAAATAGTAGGGAAAACCGAAAATACTCTTGAGCTAGTACGAAAAATAAACGTAGCTATATTCAAAGAGTATGGATGAATCTGTGGCAGGGCTTGCTGGGGTTCATATTTTACATAAGGAGAATAGACTTGGAATTAAACGTATTTGCAGGACAAGAAAAAAGTGAATTGTCGATGATTGAAGTGGCGCGTGCAATCTTAGAAGAACGTGGTCGTGATCATGAAATGTATTTCAATGATTTGGTCAATGAAGTGCAAAACTACCTTGAGAAATCAAATAGCGATATTCGCGCAGCTCTTCCGACTTTCTATTCTGACTTGAATGTGGATGGTAGCTTTATCCCTCTTGGCGAAAACAAATGGGGACTTCGTTCATGGTATGCTATTGATGAGATTGATGAAGAAGTCATTACGCTTGAGGAAGAGGATGAAGACGCACCAAAACGGAAGAAAAAACGCGTGAATGCCTTTATGGATGGCGACGAAGACGCGATTGATTATGGCAATGATGATCCAGAAGATGAGGATCGTTTTGAATCTGCGGCATCAACGGAATATGATGATGACAATCCAGATGACGAAAAAGACGAGGCAGAATCCTACGATTCTGAAATCAATGAAATTATCCCAGATGAAGATCTAGTGGATGAAGAAGTTGAGTTAAATGAAGAAGATGACGACTACACAGAAGAAGATGACGACGCGATTGATGAGGAATAAGTCTCATTTGACAAATATTCATATTTTCGATATGCTATTAGTCGGGCACCTCTTTTGAGGTCAGAGCTCCCTGTTTCAGGGAGCTATTTTATTTTGAAGGAGAACTGAATGTATGACAAAGTATATTTTTGTAACAGGTGGCGTAGTCAGCTCAATTGGAAAAGGGATAGTTGCGGCGAGTTTGGGACGCCTTTTGAAAAATCGTGGCTTGACCGTAACGATTCAAAAATTTGATCCCTATATCAATATTGATCCGGGAACAATGAGCCCGTACCAGCATGGGGAAGTCTTCGTGACAGAAGATGGAGCAGAGACTGACCTTGACCTTGGTCACTATGAGCGTTTTATTGACAGCAACCTCAATAAATATTCCAATGTAACGACAGGTAAGATTTACAGCGAGGTACTCCGTAAGGAACGCCGCGGGGAATATCTCGGAGCGACAGTCCAAGTCATTCCTCATATTACCGATGCCTTGAAAGAAAAGATCAAGCGGGCAGCGACAACAACGGATGCAGATGTGATTATCACCGAGGTCGGGGGAACGGTCGGAGACATTGAAAGCCTGCCCTTCCTTGAAGCTCTTCGTCAGATGAAATCAGATGTAGGTGCCGATAATGTTATGTATATCCATACCACGCTACTGCCTTATTTGAAAGCGGCAGGCGAGATGAAGACCAAGCCAACCCAGCACTCTGTAAAGGAATTGCGGGGTCTGGGGATCCAGCCCAATATGCTGGTTATCCGCACAGAAGAACCTGTCGGTCAAGGGATTAAAAACAAACTGGCACAATTCTGTGACGTAGACCCAGAAGCGGTTATCGAATCGCTTGATGTCGATCATTTGTACCAGATTCCCCTGAATTTGCAAGCGCAAAAGATGGACCAAATCGTCTGTGACCATTTGAAAATTGATGCGCCAGCAGCAGATATGACCGAATGGTCTGCCATGGTGGATAAGGTTATGAACTTGAAAAAACAAGTCAAGATTGCCTTGGTCGGCAAATATGTGGAATTGCCGGACGCCTATATCTCTGTGGTAGAAGCGCTGAAACATGCTGGCTATGCCAATGATGCAGAGGTTCAGATTGACTGGGTCAATGCCAATGACGTGACAGCAGATAATGTTGCAGCTGTACTTGGAGGCGCAGATGGTATTATCGTTCCTGGTGGCTTTGGACAACGAGGGACGGAAGGGAAAATTCAGGCGATAAGATATGCCCGTGAGCAAGATGTGCCGATGCTAGGTGTCTGTCTGGGCATGCAGTTGACTTGTATCGAGTTTGCTCGCCATGTCCTAGGATTTGATGGTGCAAACTCTGCTGAATTAGCCCCTGATACAAGTTATCCGATTATCGATCTGATGCGCGATCAGATTGATGTAGAAGATATGGGCGGTACCCTGCGCCTCGGACTTTACCCTTCGAAACTCAAAAAGGGAAGTCGGGCAGCAGCAGCTTATAACTATCAAGAAGTGGTGCAACGTCGCCACCGCCACCGTTATGAATTTAACAATCAATTCCGAGAACAATTTGAAGCAGCAGGTTTTGTCTTTTCTGGCGTATCACCTGACAATCGCTTGGTCGAAATCGTGGAAATTCCTGAAAACAAATTCTTCGTAGCCTGCCAGTATCACCCGGAGTTATCCAGCCGTCCAAATCGCCCAGAGGAGCTTTACACCGCCTTTGTGTCGTCAGCGATTGAAAATCGGAGATAGGCAGGAGTAAAAGCGAGGAAATCTCGTCCTGTGATGAGGCGTGTCAGTAGCTTTAGTGCTTGCTGTCACCTCACATGTTGACATGCCAGTAGATACGGGATGAAGAAAATTTAGAAAAAATATTCGGAAAGTATTGACAAGAGATAGAGTAGCTGATATACTGGTAAGGTACTCTATCGCGGGGATGGCGGAATTGGCAGACGCGCAGGACTAAGGATCCTGTGACCGCTTTAGGTCGTGAGGGTTCAAGTCCCTCTCTCCGCATGGAACAGACTGGTTTGCCCAGTCTTTTTTGTTAGTTGCTAGCATGGGAGGAATAGGATGACAGGCAGGCAAAAATCAGCTATTGTATTAGCGGGTGACTATGGTTATCTTCGCCAAATCGAAAGCACCTTAAAATCGCTGTGTTCTCATAATCGAGAAATAAAGGTCTATATTTTTAACCAAGATATACCTAGTGAGTGGTTTCGGGCGACCCGACGGCAACTGGTAAGAATCGGTTCGGAACTAGTTGATATTAAGTTGTTAGATTCCCGCTTGGATAGGGACTGGACGGCTGGTTTTGAGCACATCAACTATATGGCTTTTGCCCGCTATTTTATCCCTGAGTATGTGGTGGAGGATCGTGTGCTCTATCTAGATAGTGATTTGATTGTAACTGGAGAAATCTGCCATTTATTTGATTTGGATTTGGGAGAGAACTATCTAGCAGCAGTAGCTGCCTTGCATGGGATGACCTCACTCTTTAATTCGGGTGTTTTGCTGATTGATAATAAGCGTTGGAAAGAGGAAAAGGTATTTGAACAGCTCATCGAAAGAACGCGGCGGGATTGGCAGCAGGTGCCTGAAGGAGATCAATCGATTCTTAATAGCCTTTTTTCTGGACGTTGGCTTGCCTTAGACCAAACCTACAATTTCCCCATTGGCTACGACTATGGAGCCTATGTGCGTGGCGAGCTAGGTGTCTTTGACCTCCCTCTTACTCCTCTCCCCTTGGTTCTTCACTATATTTCTCCAGATAAGCCTTGGAATACCTTTTCCTCAGGAAGGCTTCGGCAGATCTGGTGGGACTATGCTATGTTGGATTGGGAAGAGATTGTTGCTAAAGTTTTTGAGGGGGGGGGGGTAAGAGCAATCCCCATCCTTTCTACTAGATTGCACCTTTTTACTCTTACTAATAGTCACCTTTTGGAGCATATTGAGCAGTTGGTAGTTTCTTTACCAGACTGTTGTTTCCATATTGGAGCTTACACCGCAATGTCGGGAACTCTGACCCGTTTGGCCCAGTATGAAAATGTGAGGCTATATCCTAAGATTATGAGAGTGACGATTGAGGACTTAATGAAGAAAGCAGACCTATACTTGGATATTAACCATGGTGGCAAGTTTGAGGATGTTTTAGGGGAAGTAAAAGGTAAGGGAAGGGAGATTCTCTCCTTTGACACGACAGTTGGAGATTATACGACAATGATGTTTCCAACGGCCCAGCCACAGAGATTGGTAGAATTTTTAGAGGGCTATAAAAGAGAAGAAAAAATAAAAAATTCATGAAACATTAGCCATTTTCTTGAAAATGTGATAAAATAAACAATGTAAGTGGGGATGCCCACAAAAATAAAAGGAGGCTAGAAAATGCCAGTCGTTTCAGCAGAAAAATTCGTTCAAGCAGCTCGTGACAACGGTTACGCAGTTGGTGGATTTAACACAAACAACCTTGAGTGGACGCAAGCAATCTTGCGTGCAGCAGAAGCTAAAAAAGCTCCTGTTCTTATCCAAACTTCAATGGGTGCAGCAAAATACATGGGAGGGTATAAAGTAGCTCGTAACTTGATTGCAAATCTTGTAGAGTCAATGAATATTACAGTTCCAGTTGCGATTCACCTTGACCACGGTCACTATGAAGATGCGCTTGAGTGTATCGAAGTTGGTTACACTTCCATCATGTTTGACGGTTCACATCTTCCAGTTGAAGAAAACCTTGAAAAAGCTCGCGAAGTCGTTAAATTGGCACACGCAAAAGGTATTTCAGTTGAAGCTGAAGTTGGAACAATCGGTGGAGAAGAAGACGGAATTATCGGTTCTGGTGAGCTTGCGCCAATCGAAGACGCAAAAGCAATGGTAGAAACTGGTATCGACTTCTTGGCAGCTGGTATCGGTAACATCCACGGTCCATACCCAGAAAACTGGGAAGGTCTTGACCTTGATCACTTGAAGAAATTGACAGAAGCTGTTCCAGGTTTCCCAATCGTTCTTCACGGTGGTTCTGGTATTCCAGATGAGCAAATCCAAGAAGCGATCAAACTTGGGGTTGCAAAAGTAAACGTAAATACCGAGTGCCAAATCGCATTTGCAAACGCAACTCGCGCATTCGCTCGTGGCTATGAAGCAAACGTAGCGGAATACGACAAGAAAAAACTCTTCGACCCACGTAAATTCTTGGCTGACGGTGTAAAAGCAATCCAAGCCTCTGTTGAAGAGCGTATCGACGTTTTCGGTTCAGAAAACAAAGCGTAACATGCGCTCCACTAGCGACAACTTCTCGTTTGAGAAGTTGTTTTTTAGTGTTCTTTGCAAAAAATTGGAAAGTTCTTCTTGCAAGGAGTTGAATTTTTTGGTAGAATAGTAAGGTATGTGGTGCTAGCACATCCGTAATATTTGATCAAATGAGGAGGAATAGACATGGCTAAAGTATGTTATTTTACAGGTCGTAAAACTGTATCAGGAAACAACCGTTCACATGCGATGAACCAAACAAAACGTGCGGTAAAACCAAACCTTCAAAAGGTAACTGTTTTGATTGATGGAAAACCTAAAAAAGTTTGGGCTTCAGCTCGCGCACTGAAATCAGGTAAAGTTGAACGTGTTTAAAAAGGAGATCCGCAGGGTCTCTTTTTTTCGACCCTCAAATGGGAGAATCTGAACTAGGGCTGTTGTTTTTTAGTCCACTTATATAGCCGTTTAGTTTATTTTTAGTACTAGCTCAAACAGTCTGGGGAGAGACTGTTTGAGGTGGGAAATGAAGAAAACGAAGTTTTCGTTAAAAGTCGCAGGTAGTTGTCCAGTTGATAACTAGACAAGTTATAGATAAGAAAAGTGTAACTTTTTTCAATAGTACAGCAAGACGAGTTAACGAAGTAATAAAAATATAAACTAAATGACTATACTCGTCAAAAATCAAAATCTGATAAAACAAGATAAAACGAGTGGAACTCGTGTCAAGTGTGGATCTCTTTGGGACATAACTGTTTCAGCTTTAGCCAGTTCCAGATTTTGATTTTTATAGAGCCCAATTAGTTAGGGATATGCTGCTAGGGGCTTCTTCTGCCGTGACAGTATAATTTTTTACAGTCATGAGAAATTGTGGTAAAATAGAGTGATAAAATGATTTGAGGTAGAAAAAATGACGGTTAAGATCAATACAAAAGATGGCCAGATTGAACTAACAGATGATGTCATTGCGACAGTTGTTGGGGGTGCTACAACGGAGATTTTTGGCGTTGTTGGTATGGCGAGCAAATCTGCGATTAAGGATAACTTTCAAGCACTTCTTGGAAAGGAAAACTATGCTAAGGGTGTCGTGGTGAAAACGACCGAAGAAGGGCATATTGCAGTAGATGTTTATACTGTGATGAGCTATGGTGTCAAGATTAGTGAAGTTTCTCGCAATATTCAAGAGCGTGTAAAGTTTAACTTAGAAAATCAATTAGGTATTGCAGCAGATACAGTCAATGTCTATATTCAAAATATCAAAGTCGTAGGAGAATAATGGTGTCTAAAATTACAACTAGTTTATTTCAAGAAATGGTGCAGGCTGCATCAACTCGCCTGAATAAACAAGCAGAATATGTTAATTCCTTAAATGTCTTTCCCGTTCCTGATGGTGATACAGGTACCAATATGGGCATGACCATGACCAATGGTGCTAAAGAAGTGTCTGATAAACCAGCGAATACTGTTGGTGAAGCAGCGCAAATTCTGTCAAAAGGTCTCTTGATGGGGGCGCGTGGAAACTCTGGCGTAATCACCTCTCAATTGTTCCGTGGCTTTGGTCAATCTGTCAAAGAAAAAGAGGAGCTGACTGGTAAAGATCTAGCGCAAGCCTTCCAATATGGGGTTGAAGTGGCTTATAAGGCTGTTATGAAACCAGTTGAAGGAACCATTTTGACGGTGTCACGTGGTGCAGCCACAGCAGCCTTGAAAAAAGCTGAACAAACTGATGATGCTGTTGAGGTGATGCGTGCGACCTTAGAGGGCGCAAAGCGCGCGCTTAAGAAAACACCAGACATGCTTCCAGTATTGAAAGAAGTCGGAGTGGTAGACTCTGGTGGTCAGGGTCTAGTCTACATCTATGAAGGCTTCCTTGCAGCCCTTACAGGTGACTACATTGCTTCTGACGATTTTGAGGCAACACCAGCAGTGATGTCTGGAATGATCAATGCAGAACACCACAAATCAGTCGCTGGACACGTTGCAACAGAAGACATCACCTTTGGTTACTGTACAGAAATCATGGTGGCACTCCGCCAAGGTCCAACCTATGTGAAAGACTTTGACTACGAAGAATTTCGTGCTTATCTGAATGACTTGGGAGACTCTCTGCTTGTCGTAAATGATGATGAAATTGTAAAAGTTCACGTCCATACCGAGGATCCGGGTCTTGTGATGCAGGCTGGTCTCCAATACGGTAGCTTGGTCAAGGTCAAAGTAGATAATATGCGCGAGCAACATGAAGCGCAGGTGGAAAAAGAAGAGGGTTTCCAAAAACCAGCTGAACAAAAAGAATACGCAGTGATTGCTGTGGCAGCAGGTGCGGGGCTGACAGAAATTTTCAAATCACAGGGTGTAGACTATGTGATTTCAGGCGGTCAAACCATGAACCCATCTACGGAAGATTTTGTTAAGGCGATTGAATTGGTCAATGCCCGCAATGTCATCTTGTTGCCGAACAACAAGAACATCTTGATGGCTGCCCAATCAGCAGCTGAAGTAGCAGAAGTTGTTGTTAAGGTGGTAGAGACTCGTACGATTCCGCAAGGCTTTACTAGCCTATTGGCCTTTGACCCAAGTCGTGATATTGAAGCTAACTTCGAGGTCATGACTGCTTCGCTTGCTGATGTGAAGAGCGGTAGCGTGACGATAGCGGTTCGCGATACAAGGATTGACGGACTTGAGATCCATGAAAACGATCAGCTTGGTATGGTTGATGGTAAGATTGTTGTTTCAAATCCAGACATGATGGAAACACTCAAGGCAACCTTTGACAAGATGTTGGATGAAGATAGTGAGATCGTGACCATTTATGTGGGGGAAGAGGGCGATCCAGACCTTGCTGACACCCTTGCTCAAGACTTGGAAGAAAAATACGAAGACCTTGAAGTGGAAATCCACCAAGGGGAACAACCAGTCTACCCATATTTGTTTAGTGTCGAATAAGAAGACGAAGAGTTTGGACAGAGGTTCAAGCTCTTTATTTTTGTAGTGACACTTTTCTTATCTATCAGACGAAACGACTATATTGATACCCTATAAAAATCAACATCTGGAACTGGCTAAAGCTGAAACAGCTACGTCCCAAAGGGAGCTACACTTGACACGAGTCTCACTCGTTCTATTTCCCACCTTTCCCAGTCTATTCCTATCCTGTTCGACACGAGTTTCACTCGTTTTATCTCCAACCTTCACCAGTCTATTCTTAGACTGTTGAAGCAAATAGAATTCTGTTCTTTCTTGTTTTAAGGGAATAGGCTAAAAATCTCTACTGGAGCTTTTACTCAGCAAGGTGAATGAACGACGTCAGAATTTGATTTTTGATGAGTATGAGCAGAACGCCTAGAAACAAGGGAGTGAGAACGAGGTTGCTTTTATTCTTGAGGATAGAAGTCTTGAAAAATATAGAAAGCGATTTCGAAAAATGGTATACTAGGTAGAAAGGGAGGTGATCAGATGAAAGAAATGCAGAAAAAGTCAGTGACGATGAAAGAGGTGGCTCAGCTAGCAGGTGTTAGTGTTGGAACGGTATCGCGGGTCATCAATCAGGAACAGGGCATAAAAGAGACAACGCTTCAAAAGGTTCAGCAGGCGATTGAGGAGTTGAACTATATTCCAGATGTCTATGCTAGAGGGATGAAGACCAATCGAACAGAGACGGTAGCCTTGATTCTTCCGACTATCTGGCACCCATTTTTTAGTGAGTTTGCTTTTTTTGTTGAAGAGGCCCTCAGTAAAAAGAATTATAAATTGTTGCTATGCAATACAGATGGGGCTAAAAAAGAGATTGAATACCTCATGATGCTGCGACAGAATAAGGTGGACGGTATTATTGCCATTACTTACAGTCCGATTGAAGACTATCTAGCATCCAATATTCCCTTTGTTAGTATTGATAGAACCTATCAGGACAAGGAAATTGCCTGTGTGACATCCGACAACCAAAAAGGTGGCGAGTTGGCGGCACAGATTTTACTCGAGAAAGGATGTCAGCACCTCGCTTTTGTCGGCAGTCATAATGATACTCTTAATGAGACCAAGAAACGACGGCAATTTTTTGAGAAGACGATAGACCAGATAGGAAAAGAGTGTCTTATTTTTGATAGAGCAGAGCCGGTGGATCATTTTCTTGGAGACTTGGAAAATTTCTTGGCACTGCATCCCCAGATTGACGGCATTTTTGCCATCAATGATTTTACGGCGCTAGATACAATCGCTATTTTAGAAAAGCAAGGCAAGCGTGTACCAGAAGATGTCCAAGTGATTGGTTATGACGGCATCCGTTTCTCAAACGATAGAAACTACCATGTCTCTACGATTAAGCAGCCCTTAGAGCAGATGGCGCAGGAAGCGGTCAATATTTTACTCGCTATTATTCATAAAAAGAGCTATAAACTACAAAGTATACTACCGATTTCATATATTGAGGGAGCAACAACGAAAAAAATGAGAAGGAGGTCTTGACAGAAAGCGCTATCAATGATAAGATATAGGTATCAAAATTTATTTTTCAATAAAATTGAAACGTTTTAAAAATAGAAGAAGTCTATTTTCTGCAATAGATTTTCTTGTTTATCAAAATTGAAACGTTTCAAAAAGGAGGAATGGTGAATATGGGGAAGGAATACTCTGTCTGGAGTAGAATCAAGAAACAAAAAGTATTGTTACTGATGTTGCTCCCGGGACTTTTGTTGACCTTTGTCTTTAAGTATATTCCGATGTACGGGGTTCTGATAGCCTTTAAAGATTACAATCCTTTAAAAGGTGTCATGGGAAGCGAGTGGATTGGCTTTCAAGAGTTTGGCAAGTTTCTTTCTTCTCCGAACTTCGGTATCCTGCTTGGAAATACGCTGAAGCTCAGTATCTACGGTTTGCTACTCGGCTTCTTGCCGCCGGTTCTGTTGGCAATCATGCTCAATCAGTTGCTGAGTGATAAGGCGAAGAAACGGATTCAGCTGATTCTGTACGCCCCTAACTTTATCTCAGTCGTGGTCATTGTCGGAATGGTTTTCCTCTTCTTTTCAGTCGGTGGGCCAATCAACGGTTTCCTATCTTTCTTTGGGATTCAGACAAACTTTTTAACGGATCCCAACGCCTTTCGTCCCCTCTATATTTTGAGTGGTATCTGGCAAGGAATGGGCTGGGCATCTACCCTCTACACAGCGACCTTGGTCAATGTGGATACGTCTTTGATTGAGGCAGCTAAAATGGACGGTGCCAATATCTTCCAGCGGATTTGGCATATTGATTTGCCAGCCTTGCGCCCTGTTATGGTCATTCAATTTGTCCTAGCAGCTGGTAATATCATGAATGTTGGTTATGAAAAAGCCTTCTTGATGCAAACCTCTCTCAATTTGACCAGTTCAGAAATCATCTCAACTTATGTGTATAAGGTCGGTCTTGTGTCAGGAGACTATTCCTATTCGACAGCTGTTGGACTATTCAATGCCGTCATCAATGTGATTTTATTGGTTGCGGTGAATCAGATTGTCAAACGGCTGAACAACGGTCAAGGATTGTAAGGAGAATGAAATGAACACACAACTATATACAAGATTCGACAAGCGGATGCTGGTCGTGAATAAACTCATCATTGCCTTTTTGGTCTTGATTACACTTGTACCAATGATGTATATTTTGGTGGCTTCTTTCATGGATCCACAGGTACTCGTGAGTAAGGGAATTAGTTTTGACCCTACTGACTGGACGATTGAGGGCTACCAGAGGGTCTTTAGTGACCAATCGATTGTTCGAGGATTTTTCAACTCCCTCTTTTATTCCTTTAGCTTTGCAGCTTTGACGGTTTTCCTCTCTGTTTTGACTGCCTATCCTTTGTCGAAAAAGGATTTGGTTGGTAAAAAGTGGTTGAATGCCTTTCTGATTTTCACCATGTTCTTCGGTGGAGGCTTGGTACCGACCTATCTCCTTGTAAAAGATTTGGGTATGCTCAATACCGTCTGGGCCATTATCGTGCCTGGTGCGATCAATGTCTGGAATATCATCTTGGCTCGCACCTATTTCCAAGGGATTCCAGATGAGTTGTTAGAGGCAGCTTATATCGACGGTGCCAACGATTTGGAAATTTTTATCAAGATTATGCTGCCACTTGCCAAACCAATCATGTTTGTCCTCTTCTTATATGCCTTTGTAGGACAATGGAATTCTTACTTTGATGCCATGATTTATATCAAGGATCCGAACCTAGAACCGCTTCAGCTTGTTTTGCGGAAAATCTTGATTCAAAGTGAACCGGGTAAAGATATGATTGGAGCGCAGGTAGCCATGAATGAATTAAAACGAATCGCAGAAATGATTAAGTATGCAACGATTGTGATTTCCAGCTTACCGCTGATTGTCATGTATCCTTTCTTCCAGAAATACTTTGATAAGGGGATTATGGCTGGTTCGTTGAAGGGTTGATACTTCCTAGAACATAGATTTTAGGAAATGTCATAAAATGTATATCAATATAAAAAGGAGTTTTCTCATGAAAATGAAAACATGGATGAGTCTCAGTGCGACTCTATTGGCAACCTCTGCTTTGGTTTTGACTGCTTGTGGCAATAAAAAGACTGCCTCTAGTCCAGACTATAAGCTAGAAAATGTTTCTTTCCCGCTTAAAGATAAGGTGACCTTGAAGTTTATTACAGGTAGTTCACCACTTGCACCAAAAGATCCGAATGATAAGCTGATTTATCAACGCTTGGAAGAGGAAACAGGTGTTCATATTGACTGGATCAACTATTCTTCTGATTTTGCAGAAAAGCGCAACTTGGACATTTCATCGGGTGATTTGCCAGATGCGATTCACAATGCTGTTGCATCGGACGTTGAATTAGTGAAATGGGCAAAACAAGGGGTGATTATCCCAGTTGAGGACTTGATCGACCAATACATGCCAAATTTGAAGAAGATTTTGGATGAAAAGCCAGAATACCGTGCCTTAATCACAGCGCCCGACGGTCATATCTATTCTTTCCCTTGGATTGAAGAATTGGGTGAGGGCAAAGAATCCATTCACTCCGTAAATGATATGGCTTGGATTAACATTGACTGGTTGAAAAAGTTAAATCTCAAAATGCCAACTACAACAGATGAGCTGGTAACTGTTTTAGAAGCCTTTAAGACACAAGATCCAAATGGAAACGGAAAGGCAGATGAGATTCCGATGTCCTTTATCAATGCAGGTGGAAATGAGGACTTCAAACTCTTGTTTGCTGCCTTTGGTATCGGTGACAATGATGATCACTTGGTCGTTGGGAATGACGGTATTGTAGATTTTACAGCGGATAATCCGGAGTATAAAGAAGGGGTAAAATTCATCCGTCAACTACAAGAAAAGGGCTTGCTAGATCCAGAAGCCTTTGAGCAAGATTGGAATACCTATATTGCAAAAGGGGGGGATCATCAGTACGGTGTCTATTTTACATGGGATAAGGCAAATGTATCAGGTTTCAATGATAGCTACGATGTTCTTCCTGTTCTCACTGGACCAAGTGGGAAAAAACACGTTGCTAGAACCAACGGAATGGGCTTTTCGCGCGACCGTATGGTCATTACCAGTGCCAATAAAAACCTTGAATTGACTGCCAAATGGATTGATGCCCAGTATGTACCTTTGCAATCTGTTCAAAACAACTGGGGTACTTACGGCGATGATAGTCAGCAAAATATCTTTGAATTTGACAAGGCAAGCAATAGCCTAAAACATTTACCGCTTGATGGAACAGCACCAGGAGAGCTTCGTCAAAAGACAGAAGTAGGTGGACCGCTTGCCATTTTAGACAGCTACTACGGTAAGCTAACAACCATGCCAGACGATGCTGTATGGCGGTTGGATATTTTGAAGAAAACCTATGTTCCATATATGAACAATGAGGCGATCTATCCGCGCGTCTTTATGGAAGAAGAGGATTTGGATAGATTGGCACAAATTGAGGCAGATATGAATGACTATATCTATCGCAAACGTGCAGAATGGATTGTCAATGGTACTATTGACAAAGAATGGGATGATTATCTCAAAGAGCTAGATAAATACGGCTTATCAGACTGGTTAGCTATCAAACAGAAATATTACGATAAATATTTAGAAAATCAAAAATAGAAGTAGAGAGTGAGAGAATATGGGAGAGGTATGGAGTGTTACAAAAGCGAATCGCTATATTGCGCAGCATCAGGGAGAGGTCAATCCTCTCTATAAGCCAGCATTTCATTTTTCAGCTCCCGTGGGCTGGCTCAATGATCCCAACGGTCTGGTGCAGTTCAGGGGGGAATACCACTTATTCTACCAATACTATCCTTATGGAACACAGTGGGGTGCTATGCACTGGGGACATGCCAAAAGTAAAGACCTGCTCCATTGGGAGCATCTTCCAGTTGCTCTAGCTCCAGACCAAGATTACGATAGGGACGGCTGTTTTTCAGGAAGTGCTATCGTCAAAGATAATAGGTTGTGGCTGATGTATACAGGTCATATTGTGGATCCAGATGGTAGTATTCGTCAGGTGCAAAACATGGCATACTCGACAGACGGTATTCATTTTGAAAAACTAGCATCAAACCCCGTAGCGACAGGAGCTATATTGCCAGAGGAGCTTGTAGCGGCAGACTTCCGTGATCCAAAGGTATTTGAAAAAGACGGCACCTATTATGCAGTGGTCGCTGCTAAACACCGTGACCATGTAGGTACGATTGTACTACTTGAATCACCTGATTTGGTCACATGGGACTTTGCTTCCATTTTCCTCAAAGGAGAGCCGCACCAAGGCTTGATGTGGGAATGCCCTGACTACTTTGAGCTAGACGGTACTTCTTGCTTGCTTATGTCACCAATGCGTTATCAAAAAGAGGGGTTAGACTATACCAATATCAATTCCTCAGTCCTCATGACGGGGCATGTGGATTGGGAGCAAAAGGTTTTTCGGCCTGATACAGTAAAAGAAGTGGATCATGGTCATGATTTCTATGCTCCACAGACCTTGGAAAACGCAGCTGGTGAACGGATCATGCTTGCCTGGATGCAGACATGGGGGCGGACTAATGTAACAGACCAGCTCAAGCACAACTGGGCTTGTGCCATGACCATACCGAGAAAATTGCAGATACAAGATGGTGTTATGTATCAAGAAATCCCTGCCAGTCTGTTAGAGGATTTGCTGGTTTTGCCTACGAAAGGAGAGATAAGAGGAGGCTATTTCCAAGAGGATTGGACAATGAGCAAGGTCTTTCGTCTAGGCAGCAAGTCCGACTATATCGAATTTGGCTATGATGCAGCTAAGCAAGAGGTTTATATTGACCGTAGTCGCTTGACATTCGCCATTCAGGGAGAAGAAGAGTGGTCTACCCAACGCCGTGCTGTTGGTGCAGAAAATCCTAAAGTCTTGGTAGTGATTGATACAAACAGTATTGAAATCTTTGTCAACGGCGGTCAGGATAGCCTAACCAGCACCTATTTCTTGTCAGGTGAACGGACGTTATCTTTTGCCCAATAACAGAAACGGTCCTAGGCTATAGTCATTTAGTTTATATTTTTATTACTTCGTTAACTCGTCTTGCTGTACCCCAGTACTACCTGCGACTCGTTGCCTAGTACTAAAAATAAACTAAACGGCTATATATGCTGGCTGAAAAGGAATCTAGGACCAATTTCAAGCGTACAGGTACAGCTGGCACTTACCTTGAGGAATGATAGGAAATGGATAAAGAAAATAAAATTGCTGTTTTCCTTGCTATTTCCTCGAAAGTGCGGTATAATGTTATCTCGTGAGTAGCCCTCACTTACTCGTGGCTAGACCATGAGTCATTAGACCAAAAGGAGGAACATATCAATGGCTAAATACGAAATTCTTTATATTATTCGTCCAAACATTGAAGAAGAAGCTAAAAACGCTTTGGTAGCGCGCTTTGACTCTATCTTGACTGACAATGGTGCAACGATTGTCGAATCAAAAGCATGGGAAAAACGTCGTCTTGCATACGAAATCAAAGATTTCCGTGAAGGACTTTACCACCTCGTAAACGTTGAAGCAACTGATGATGTCGCTCTTAAAGAGTTTGACCGTCTTTCAAAAATCAACGGCGACATTCTTCGTCACATGATTGTGAAATTAGACGCGTAAGAAGGTAGATTATGATAAATAATGTAGTACTAGTTGGTCGTATGACCCGTGATGCAGAACTTCGTTACACACCGTCGAACCAAGCCGTTGCGACATTTACGCTTGCGGTTAACCGCAATTTTAAAAACCAAAACGGTGAACGAGAAGCGGACTTTATTAACGTGGTGATTTGGCGCCAGCAGGCTGAAAACTTGGCAAACTGGGCTAAAAAAGGTGCCTTGGTGGGGATTACCGGTCGTATTCAGACCCGTAATTATGAAAATCAGCAAGGACAACGCGTTTATGTAACCGAGGTTGTTGCAGAAAATTTCCAACTATTGGAAAGCCGTACTGCACGTGAAGGCCAAGGTGGTGGCTACCCAGCTGGTAATTCCTTTGCTGGTGGTAATGACTATCAATCACCTTACCAAGCGCCTGCACAATCTACACCAAACTTTGCACGCGATGAAAGTCCATTTGGGGCAACCAATCCAATGGATATTTCAGATGATGATTTACCATTCTAGATAGGACAGATAAAATAATAAAGGAGAAAAACATGGCTCAACAACGTCGTGGCGGATTCAAACGCCGTAAAAAAGTTGATTATATCGCAGCGAATAAAATTGAATATGTTGATTACAAAGATACTGAGCTTCTTAGTCGTTTCATTTCAGAACGTGGAAAAATCTTACCACGTCGTGTAACTGGAACTTCAGCTAAAAACCAACGTAAAGTAACAACAGCTATCAAACGCGCACGCGTAATGGCACTATTACCATTTGTAAATGAAGATTAAAAAAGAGGTTCAGTGAACCTCTTTTTCATGAGCATATAAATTAGAAAAGCGAATTGTAGCCCATCTAGGGCTATTTTTTCATGAGCCTGAAAATGAAAGAGCGAGTGAGTAGGATAATAAAGGAAACATGACTGTTTTGAACTTGGTTTGCTTTACGACTCTCCCCTTTAGTGGGGACGTAGCTATTTACAGCTGTGGAGTATCAGACGAACCAAGTTTCCTCCTTTCAACCGCGGGTGGTTGATATAAGAAAGGTACCGACCTCTCTCAGCTGTTCGATGGGGAGCGCGCTAGAATGTGATGGTGCCTGCGGGTGTTTGTTCCTGTCAGGTAGAGTTGATGAGTGGCTTCTTGATGGCTTGTTGGTGGTAGGTAGAGTTCTCCCAATCCTGATTTGAGGGTGTTGACGATCTTGACATCTTTTGAAATCCGAATCCGACAGTTGGAAAGGGTATTTTTCACGACGAGGTGGGTCAAGTCTTTTTCAAATTGGGCTTGGCTTATATCGAGTTGCACATTGGCGCAGAAAGCCTTCATCGAGATAGCCTGTAGGGCAGGTGCAATGGAGTAGGCGTATTTGTCGGTGAAATTGGCTTCAATGTTCAGGTAATTGCTATCAGTTGAGTGAAGGGTGGTAGTAGATGTCGCTTCAAATTGGAGGAACTTGTGCTGTTGCCTCTTCTTATTGATACTGTGGACGGCAACGCCTAGCACGAGAATCCCCCAAAAGAGGGGTCCGACATTAAATGGAGTATAGGCATAGGGGATAATCTCCCGCATGTAGAGGGAGGAGAAACTAAGCCAGATGAAGAATAAAATGGTATTCTTGCGCTCCACTCCCAACCACAGGAAACCAAGAGCCAAGAGCAGGGTGAGGGGGAAGTAGTCAAGATGATATTGAGCTCGGGGAAAAAGGCGACAAGAATGAGATAGAGGGCAAATAAAATGAGGATGACTTGCCAAGAGTAGGTTTTTTTCATAGAAACCTTCAAGGTTCTTTTTTTGGAAATGGAGCAGGGGGAAGGGCGATTGATGTTTGTGACATCAGGAGCCAATCGGTTTTCCTGCTATTAGGGCATGGGTTGCATAGCATTGCGGATATTGTACTTTTTCTTGATGAGGTAGCGAATGACAAATGCTCCTGCACCGATGACAATCGCAAAGAATGGTGATACAGGTGGATTGATACTGCTTGGAATGAGTGCTGCAAGGAAGAAGACGAGGGTCCAAGCAAGTGTTGCAAGCACCAGAAAGCCAAGCGCTTTGACAAGGCTCGGACGTTTACCAGTCTGGACTTGCTCACGGTAGACAAAGTGGTACATCATATACATCCCAGCTCCCACTCCAAAACCGATCAGCAACATGGTAATGAGACCGTAGTTGACACCTGCGTTAAAGGAATTCATTGCCCCGTTGACGATCCCGATAATAGCAAGGAGTAAGAGGCTAGAATCGAGCCACATGAGCCAAGGATTTTCATTGAGTGGTGGCTGATCTGTTGCTTCAGATTGAGCAGTCTTGCTAGCTGCCCAATCGCTAGGAGCTCCGTAAAGACTACGGGCGGTGACGCCTGTTTTTTGATGTTCGAGAATGACAGGGAGGATTTCTTCGAGCAATTCTTTGATTTCGGTATCCGTCTTACCAGCCTTGATGAGCTGGTTGGTAGCGATATGGATAAATTCCTGATTTTTCTTGGTTAATTCGTTGATTTCTGTAAATGGCATAGTGATCTCCTCTTGTGTTAGAACCATTTTTTGCGTAAAAAGTTGATGACGACAACCGCACTAAGACAGGCCGAGATAAAGGAGATGATCCAGAAGGAGTTGGGGTGTCCTCCAAACGGCATACCTGATTCCGGAACGTTCATTCCATAGGCCGAGAAAATAACGGTTGGAATATCGAGCGCCATCGTCATAAGCGCCAAGGTTTTCATAATGGTGTTTTGGTTGTTGGAAATAATCGCCGCAGATGTTTCGGCAAGGGCGTACAAGACATTGCCATAAATATCCGCCATCTCAAGGGCCTGCTGGGTCTCGATCAAGGTATCTTCAAGCAGATCCTCGTCCTCCACATATTTCTTTAAGGTACTGTTTCGGACAGACAGTTTTTTCACCACACGTTCATTGAGTTTAAGGGAAGCTTTTAGATAGACGATGGATTTTTCCAACTCCATCATATCGATGACTTGTTCATTTTTGGTGGCGCGGTCGATATGGGCACTGATCCGATCCGTCTGTCGGTCAATCGAACGTAGGGCAGTGATGAAGAGTTCAGCATTACGATAGAGCAACTGGAAGACAAAGCGTGTCTTCATAAAGGTATAGAAATTCTTGATCCGTTGATTGAAGAAGTGATCAAAGAGGTTCAAGGGCTGAACACAGGTGGTGATGACGACATCCTTTGTGACAATAATCCCGAGCGGTAGGGTGATATGGTAGCTTTTATTGTTCCGCTCCTCGTAGGTCGGAACGTCCACGATAATCAAGGTGTAGTCATCTTCTACGGCGATCCGAGAGGACTCTTCCACGTCGAGCGGGGCCCGTAGGTCAGTGATGTCAATGTTAAATTGTTCGGCCAATGTGACAGATTCTTCCTGGGAGGGGTTAACCAAGTTAATCCAAGCCCCTGGTTCAAAGGTTTGGATTTCTTCTAAATTCGTTAATGTAGAACGAAACATCTGTTTCATATCAAATCCTCCTCAGTTTTTATTGCGTTTAAATGCACCCTCTCATTATACCAAAAAAAGCTCTCTGAAGGAAAAGTTTTTCACAAATAGATGCCCACGGCCTAAAAAAAGAATTGTTTGTCTCCAGTTTTTAGTTATTCTTCAAGATAAAAAGGACCAGAAGTGAATGAGGCAATCGATCCCGTGTTTAAGGAATAGACTTGTTCGGTAACTACTTGGTTTCAAAATTAATAATCCCACAAATTAACTCAGCACGTATTTCAAAACGTTTTCTCCGACCACGATAGTCTTGTTTCATGATTTGAAACGTCTTAAACTTCGCATTGAAATGCTCAATTTGGATACGAATCGCTGCCATCTCACGATTTAGTTGCTTTTCCTCTTCCGTCAATCTGTGATGTTTTGAGTTCTTAGCTGGAATAAAGCTATTTTCAT
>NZ_MSJL01000017.1 GCF_001921825.1 Streptococcus acidominimus | reverse complement strand
GATAGTCTAGGTGAGGACGACCGCCACGACTGATGACTTTATCTTTACGACTGAATAACTCTGACAACAAAGGAAGAAAGATATTCCAATCCATAACGGCATCCAAACGTTCTAAGGGATTGCCTTTTTCTGATAGTTTTGACAAGATTTTTTCATCGTCTGTGAATAAATGCATGACAGCTCTCCTCATTACTTTTTATTCTATTATCTCATTTTGGGGAAATTTAGGAAGTTTTTAGAGGTCCCCTTCAAAGTAACAGGGGGGTGATGTATGTGAAGAAGTATGCGCCAGTTTTTTTAGTGTTGGAAGGAGTGATTGTTCTATTTTTATGCCTTACTATATACTTACTACAGCCTAAATTTAATCATTTATCAGGTGTTGCATTGGTAACAGCATTAGGGCAACTTATTTTGTTTGCCTCGTATTGGTCAATGTCTAAAGGAAAGTAAACCTTTTATCTAAGATGTAGTAGATTGCTGAAATTTAACTCTATTCCGGAGAAGACAAGTTTCGTCTTCTCCTTTTTAATTTCCCAATTGGCTACCTTACAAGATTGTAAGGTAGAATGATAAGGCTGTAAGGTTGTTGAGGCTTGCATTAGGGTATACTAATAGTATAAAATCATACGAAAAGAGGAATCACCTATGTGGAACAAAGTATTTAAAAAGCAAGCAAAACAAAATGAGGGAGAAGATACAGCAGTTCTGCTGGAAAAAGCCCAGTATGTTGCCGCTCTCTACCAAGACATGAATAGCACCTACCAATTCCTACATAGCTAATATACTCATTTAGTTTATTTCGTTAACTCGTCTCACTGACAAAGCCTAGTCAATTCAAAAGTTGAGTAAATCCAGATATCATCACAGTAGGCAACTGATTATCGCTTTGTCTAGGAGTTCTTCACCAGTCTGGGAATGGTTGGAGATACAACCAAGTAGCGCTCGTATCAAACATCTTCGTATCTTGTAATTGAGTTCAGCCTAAAACCTCGGAAAAAAGAGCCATAACTGTTTCAGCTTTAGTTGCTTCACCAGTCTATTCCTAGACTGTTGAAGGTTGGAAATAGAATGAGTGAAACTCGTGTCGAACGCCTCGTATCTTGTTTAATTGAACTCGAGCTACAACTCACTGACAAAAAGATAAATCTCATTGGGTGCAAAACACCCTGCTTCGATTTCCTATTTTGTCTAGGAGTTGTTTAACGCTCTCGTATCTTGTTTAATTGAACTCGAGCTAAAATTCTAGTGAAAAAGATAAATTTCCTTGTGTCCTGAGACACAGCGTCAATTTCCTATTTTCATACGAATTTTTTTACGCCCTCGTATCTTGATGTAATTGAACTCGAGCTAAAATTCTAGTGAAAAAGATAAATTTCCTTGTGTCCTGAGACACAGCGTCAATTTCCTATTTTCATACGAATTTTTTTACGCCCTCGTATCTTGATGTAATTGAACTCGGGCTAAAATTCTAGTGAAAAAGATAAATTTCCTTGTGTCCTGAGACACAGCGTCAATTTCCTATTTTCATACGAATTTTTTTACGCCCTCGTATCTTATGGAACTGAACACGCCCTAAACTCTGTGCGAAAAAGATAAATTCTCCTAGAAACTGAAGTTTCTTCGTCAAATTTACTATTTTCGCTGGGAGTTCTTAACGGGCTTTGTATCTTATAAAGGAGTTTATATGTTTTTAGAAATCAATCATTTAGAAAAAGTTTACCGTACCCGTTTTTCACAAGAAGAAACCCGTGCCTTGCAGGATGTGGACTTCAAAGTTGAAAAGGGGGAATTTATCGCCATTATGGGAGAGAGTGGTTCTGGAAAGACAACCCTCCTCAATATCTTGGCTACCCTCGATAAACCGAGCAATGGAAGTGTCATTCTCAACCGACACAATATTACCGATATCAAGGAAAGCCAGCTAGCTGATTTCCGCCTGCGTAATCTGGGCTTTGTTTTCCAGGATTTCAACTTGCTGGATAGCCTATCCATCCGTGACAATATCTTTCTACCATTAGTCTTAGCCCGCCACCCATACAAGGAGATGGAGGAGCGCTTGCTCCAGCTTGCTCCTAAGTTGCGGATTACTGACTTGCTCAACAAACGTCCCTTTGAACTTTCAGGTGGACAGAAGCAGCGGGTCGCCATTGCACGGAGCTTGATTACCCAACCTCAATTGATCCTAGCAGATGAACCAACAGCCGCTCTTGATTATCGTAATTCAGAAGATTTACTGAATCTTTTTGAAGATATCAATGCAGACGGGCAAACCATTCTCATGGTGACCCACTCTGCTAATGCTGCAAGCCATGCCAGTCGTGTCCTCTTTATCAAAGACGGTCGCATCTTCCACCAACTCTATAAGGCCAATAAATCTAGTGTCGATTTTGCCAAGGAAATCTCACTTAGCATGTCTGCGCTTCTAGGAGGTGAATAATTCATGTTCTATCTCAAATTAGCCTACGGGAATATCCGAAAATCCCTCCAGACCTTTGCGCCTTTTATCCTAGCCAGCCTGGTACTTTTTATCCTCAACTGCTCAACCCTGCTCCTCATTTCTAGCCCAATGGCACAGAGCATGGGAACCGGAGCTTTGGCACTTGGTTTAGGAACGGTCGTCCTGACCATCTTCTCACTCATCATGGAAATATACAGTTTCAACTTCTTGATGAAGCAACGTGCAAGAGAATTTGGTCTCTACAATATGCTAGGCATGAACAAGAAAAAGCTAGCCTTGGTTGCAACACTGGAATTGATGATGGTATTTGGCTTGGTCGTAATCTTCGGGAGCATACTAAGTGCCGCCTTCTCCAACCTTCTGTACCTTATTTTTGTCAATCTGGTACAGGGAACAAATCTGCATTTTGAGATTTCGTTTGTAGCCTTTTTCATCAATATCTTGATTTTTGCTGTGATCTTTTTCCTATTGGAATTACTGGCTATTCATAGGGTTGGTTTTTCCTCTCCCCTTATCCTGTTTAGAAACAAGGAAGAAGGTGAAAAAGAACCAAAGGGCAATTGGCTGCTCGCCATGTTAGGACTTGTCTGTCTTGGTATCGGCTATTATCTCTCCATTTCATCCAGTCAAATCAGCGCTGTTGTTGTTCTCTATCGTTTCTTCATTGCTGTTTTGTTCGTTATTGTAGGAACCTATCTCTTTTACATCAGCTTCATGGCATGGTACTTGAAACGTCGTCGTAATCAGAAGAAGTATTTCTATACACCTGAACATTTTATTTCTACGTCACAGATGATTTTCCGAATGAAGCAGCATGCAACAGGGCTTGCCAATATCACCCTCCTTGCTGTTATGGCGTTTGTGACCATTGCCACGACCACCTCTCTCTATACCAATATGACTAGCATGATGGATACCCTGTTTCCAAGAGACAGTGCGATCAATTACTACGTAAAAAATCGTCAAGAAGGAGAAGCCGTTTTCCAAAAGACCGTGCTGGATACCTATCCCGAAAGAGCCAAGGACAGTTTACCCTACCTCCTCTTATCAGAGACTATTTTTTATAATGGTGGCAAAACTCTTTCCCTCAATAAGGATAGTCTCAATACATTTTCAGTCAATGATGTCCTCTATTTACAAATTGCTACCCAAGATGATGTCAAGAAATTGGGGAATGCTCTTCCAGATCTGCAAGAACAAGAAGTTATTTTTTACCAACCCAATCAATCCAATCGCCTTGAAACCCTCTACCTAGGTGAAAAGAAGTTTGTGGCTCTGCAAGGTGATCAGAAGATTCAAATACCAGATTTGTTAAATACCTATAACCCTGCCTTACTTATCGTCAGCAACGATCAAGTGCTGGAAGAATTTTTCCAATTCTTTAAAGAGAGTAAGGCAGAGGCCTACGACCGTTTCATGACCTATAAAGTTCAGACCGACCTAAGTAAGGAACAATACCAGACGCTAGTTGGTGCAAGTTCTGGAGATTTTTTGACAGAAGATGGTAGTGGCGTCCTTGGAACGGTGACCCAAAAAGAAGATATTCAAAGTGATATTTTAGGCTTCTTTGGCGGTTTTCTCTTCACAGGTTTCTTACTCGGCATTAGCTTCTTACTGGGGGCTGCCTTGATTATTTACTACAAGCAGTATTCGGAAGGATATGAAGATAAGAAGTCCTATAAAATTCTCCAAGAAGTAGGAATGGGTCAAACGGATGTCAAAAAGACCATCAATTCCCAAATTTTACTGGTCTTCTTTATGCCACTTGCGATGGCAACTCTCCATTTTATCGTATCTCTCGTCATGCTCAAGCAGATGCTTCTCATATTTGGCGTAACCTCGCATACTATGATTTATACCGTGAGCGCGATCACCATTGCGATCATCTGTCTGATTTATTTCGGCATCTATAAATGGACAAGCAGAACCTACTATCGTATTATTGAAAGATGACATTAAAAGTGGCTTGCCTAGCCACTTTTTTGATACAATAAGAATATGAACAAAGAAAAAATTTATATCGTAGAAGATGATGAAACGATTGTCCACTTATTGACGAGCCATCTAAGTCAGCAATACCAAGTGCAAAGCGTCAGTAATTTTCGGGCAGTTAGCCAAGAAGTAGCAGAATGGCAGCCAGATGTGGTACTCATGGATATTAGCCTACCTTATTTTAATGGTTTTTATTGGACGACCGAGATTCGAAAGAGCATGACCATGCCCATTATCTTTATTTCGAGTAGCGATGATGAGATGAACGCTGTAATGGCAATGAATATGGGTGGGGATGATTTTATTTCAAAACCATTTTCCCTAGCTCTTTTGGATGCTAAAATTGCTGCCTTTCTACGTCGTGTCCACCAGTTTACTCACCTGCATCAACTGGTTCTAGATGACTATCAGTTGAGCGTAGACGGTCGTTTTAGCTGTGGTACAGAGTCCATCCAGCTATCGCCTACCGAAAACAAGATTTTAACCACCCTGATGCAGAGCCAAGGGCAGATCGTAGCCAAGGAAAAGCTGTTAGAACAGCTCTGGGAAAACGAAGAATTTATTGATCAAAATACCTTGAATGTCAATATGACCCGCCTGCGGAAAAAGGTCAGCGACCTAGGGTTTGATCGCATTCATACTATTCGTGGAGTGGGGTATGTCGTCCAATGATAAGGAAATTTTTCAAAGAATACCGTGGCTGGTACCTGCTCTATCTCCTTATCTGCCTTGGTTTGATGGGGATGTTTGCTCTCTATCAGCTTCCCTTTGACTTTATCTTGCAGAGCCTCTTTTTTACAAGTAGTCTACTAGCTATATGGACAGTTGGGCTCTTTGTCAAGTTTCAAAGCAAGCAGACCTTGCTAGAAACAGGTCTCTATGAGGATCATGTAGATGCCCTCCATCTCCCGTCTGATCTTGCTTATTTGAGGGTATTAGCACAAGAAAAGACCAGAGCCAAGGAGCATATCTTGGCATACAAGTCCCGAGAAAATGAGCTAGAATCGCTAGTGAAAATCTGGTCCCACCAGATGAAAGTGCCCTTGGCTGCCCTGTCTCTTATGAGCCAGACCAATCAGCTCAATCAGACCGAGGTCGATCACCAACTCTTACGCCTAGATAATTATATGGCAAATCTGTTAAATTATATGAAGCTATCTAGTCAAGCGAGCGATTTCCGTTTTGAAAAGATCGAGGTCAAGGACATTGTCGTTGAATTGATAAAAAAATACCGTAGTCAGTGTTTCCAGAAAGAATTGACGGTTGATGTTTCAGGTAGCTGGCAGCTAAAAAGTGACCGTAAATGGCTCTCTTTTGCTCTTTCACAGGTGATTGATAATGCTGTTAAATACAGCCAAACTGGTGGAACTGTCCGTATTCAGCTAGAAGAGGGGATACAGATTTCCGATCAAGGCATCGGGATTTTACCAGAGGACATTCCGCGCTTATTTGAAGAAGGATTTACAGGCTATAATGGTCGCGAACACCAGAAAGCCAGTGGTTTTGGACTCTATTTGACGAAGCAGGTTCTCACACAGTTGGGCTTATCCATTGACATCACCAGTCAAATCGAGCAAGGTACCGAGGTTCGTATTTGGCAAGAGAAGTAGGAGTGACTGTCGATTTCCCAATCTCAAATTCTATCTTAAAATTTAAATATCCAAAAGTTTACATAATATTTATTATGTAAACTTTTTTAGATGACCAACTGGGGATTGAGCAGGAGTCCCTTTCCTCCCCATCTTTAATTCCCTTTACAACTATCTGCTATTTTCTTACCTCATTAAGATACGAGGACGTCAAAAAAGCGACCGAAAATTAGGAAACATGACGAAGATATTAGAGAGAGTTTGCTTCGCAAACTTCTATTTCTCGCCTCCAAAGGTATCCCATACCTTTGGAGCTAGGAATGTTTATCCCTAAAGGGAGCCACACCTGTAAGCAACTAAAGTTGCAACAGTTGCGTCTCTTTTTTCCGAGCTTTTAGTCCGAGTTCAATTTCAAGATACAAAGCCCGTTAAAAACTCAAAGCGTACTTCTTAATGTATTAACAGTCACTTTCCTGACTGTTAATACCATATCTGTAAAGCAGGCATAGCCTGCAACAGCTACGGCAAACACAGTTATCGCTCTTTTTTGCACAGCTCGTAGCTCAAGTTCAATTATACAAGATGAGTTAACGAAGTAATAAAAATATAAACTAAATGACTATATAGCGCCCAAAATGCGAACACTCCTGTCTCTTTTTACACTGTCTTTTCATGAAAAATCTTCCTATCAAGCCCAAGTTAGGACGAAGAGATAGTGGTGTAGCGCAGATTTCGAGCTTGTAGATATACATAAAAGCAGAAAGACTATCAGAGGTGCTATATATAAAATGCAAAAGAAAGTTTTATCATTACGAAAGACAAACTTGAAAACGGTTTAAAAGATGATATACTAGAAAGTAGATAAAGGAGGAAATTATGGCACATCATGTTTTGCAAAATGGTTCGGATATTCGTGGAATTGCACTTGCAACTGACGAACTAGAAGTTAATTTGACACGAGAAGCGGTCACAAAAATCGTGCGTGGGTTGATTCGTTGGCTCCGTAAAGATGATCAACTAGAGAAGATTTATCAAACAGGCAAACTGACCATCGGGATTGGTCGAGACAGCCGCCTTAGTGGACCCGATTTAGTTGAAGCCTTTACAGCAGAAGCGGTAAGACTGGGCGTACAGGTGATTGATTTTGGTCTCGCAACAACTCCTGCCCTCTTTATGAGTACCCAATATGAAGAATTTACTTGTCATGCTGGCGTTATGGTGACAGCTAGCCATCTTCCCTATTACTTTAATGGGATTAAAATTTTCAGCCAAAAGGGTGGTGCAGAGCATGAAGATATCGCCTTTATTCTAGAAAATGACCAAGATTTAGCCGAGCGAGATGGTGGCTCTCTTCAGACAGCAGATCTATTGACCCCTTATGCAGCGGATCTGGTTGGAAAAATTCGTCAAGCAAATCAAGGAAGAAAAACACCACTTGAAGGCTTGCACATTATTGTTGACGCAGGAAATGGAGCAGGAGGCTTCTTTGCAGAGAAGGTTCTAGAAGCCTTAGGCGCTGATACGACAGGGTCTCAATTCTTAGATCCTGACGGTACCTTCCCAAATCATATTCCAAATCCCGATAACAAGGAAGCTATGGCTAGTATTCAGTCTGCGGTATTAGAGCAAGAGGCTGATTTGGGCATCATCTTTGATACGGATGTTGACCGCGCTGCCCTAGTGACCAAGTCAGGTGAGATTTTAAATCGCAACAATCTTATCGCTATCCTAGGTCAAATCATCTTGCAAGAACATCCTGGAACCAGTATTGTAACCAATTCACCAACTTCCGAGCACTTGAAACGCTTTATTGAAGAGTTGGGAGGCAAGCAAATCCGCTATATTTCGGGTTACCGCAATGTGATCAATAAGGCTATTGCAACCAATCAGGCAGGTATCGATTGCCAACTTGCCATTGAAACTTCTGGGCATGCTGCATTTAAGGAAAATTATTTCCTAGATGACGGAACCTATGCTGCAGCAAAAATCCTCATGCTCTTACCAGATCTACAAGCGGAAGGAAGAAGCCTAGATGACTTAATTTCCCAATTGAAACAACCTGTTGAAACGCAAGAAGTACGTTTCAAGCTAGAGGCAGAGGACTACCGAGCGCTCGGTGAACAGGTCATTGCTGATTTACGCACTCAAGCGATCAAGGGCTTTCATTTCAATCCTGAAAATGAAGAAGGAGTGCGCTTTGATGTGACGGCTCCCTATGGAGAAGGCTGGTTCTTATTGAGAATGAGCCTCCACGAACCTCTCTTGGTACTCCAAGTAGAAAATGATCAATCTGGCTATATCCTGCCTATTCTTAAACGCCTTTCTGAATTTTTAGCAGCCTATCCTCAGGTTAATCAAGCCAAAATGCGAGAGATTATTGGAGAATAAGCAAAAAAGTTTACATAATAAATATTATGTAAACTTTTTGTTTTTCTATAATTTGTCCAAAGCGTTTTTCTGTTCATCATTGACGATATGGGTATAGAGGTCTGTTACCTGTGTATTGGCATGTCCCAGTTGGTGACTGACCAAGACTTGAGACTTGGTTGCATCATAAAGACGGGTAGCGAGGGTATGCCGAAGTTTGTGGGGGGTTACACGAATTTTGAAATCAGCAGAGTATTTGGCGACCATTTTTTCGATACTAGATGCATCCATGCGATTAGGAAGTCCACGGTATTCGGATAAAAAGAAAGCGACGTCGGTCTTTTCAGCCTTGTAGCGTTGTTTGCGAACGGCAAGATAATTCTCTAAGTAAGGTTTCGCAAAAGCTGCTACATTTACTGAATCGCGTTTGCCCCCTTTGCGATTGACTTCAATGATCATCATCTTTACATTGACATCAGATAGATTGAGATTAACAGCCTCTGAAAGCCGGACACCAGAGGCAAGTAGAAGGGCTAAAATCGCCAAATCTCGCTCCTTATTTTTCTGGAAAGATGAGAGGGCACGTTTGGATAATTTGCCCTGATACTCGGTGTCTACATAGTCTAAAAATTCCATGGTTTCATCACCCAAAAAGAGCTTTTGCTTGATGTTTTCAGCTCTGGCAGCAAGGGTTTCTTTTTTCTTCTTGGTGGAAACCTTTTTCATGACATTTCGGTAAAAATAAGGTTCGCCTTGCTCATTTTCAACCTCCTCGGTCAGGTACTTGTAGAGACTGGAAAGTGCGGATAGAGTACGGTTAATGGTCGTCTGTGAAACGCCATTTTGAGTTGTATTGGCATTCAGCAAGGGTCTTTCCCGTAAATATAGGATAAAAGATTCCATGTCTTTCTTGGTCAAATGTTCCAGAGTATCCAAAGAGATCTCTGATATGTGTACCGCAGATACCAAATCCGTATCGATCAGCCATTCAAAAAATCGGCGATATTCTTTTAGGTATTCATATAAGGTTGTAAAACTGTAAGGAACAGCCAGCTTAGACTGATAGTAGTCTAGGATATACCAAGGCATGATTTCCTTTAATTGCTCAATCTTTTCCAGTAATAATTCACGACGCATCATTTTCTCCCAATAGTTTCTTTTCTCTAAGTATAGCACAAGTATCAATATATTTCAAGAAAATTATAGTTTTTCGGAAAGATGTTGATGGGATATGCCATCATCTATCTTAAAACTAGACACTCTTTCCTCACTCTTAATACGTTTGATTTTTACAGTTTTATATGATATGATGTTGCATTATGGTCTTTAGGAGAATGATGAGTTGAAAATTATTGAGATTACTTTAAAAAATAGAACCAAAGATTTAGTGGAACAACTATTAAAGGTTTGGGAAAGTTCTGTAAGATCTACCCATCTCTTCCTTTCAGATAATGAAATCAGAGAAACTAAAAACTATATACCGCAAGCCTTACATGAAATACCTCATTTAGTGATTATAAAAAATGATAATGATCTTCCTGTTGGTTTTATGGGGATTGTTGACAATCATCTTGAGATGCTTTTTATTGCCCATGAAGAAAGAGGAAATGGACTGGGGAAGAAACTCCTTGAATACGGAATCGCTAAATACTCTATCAATGATCTTGCTGTGAACGAACAAAATCCGCTTGCTAAAGGCTTTTATGAATATATGGGGTTTGAAGTCTATAAGAGAACTGATCTAGATGAGCAAGGCAACCCCTACCCGCTTTTATATATGAAATTAAAGAAACCAAATTAGAATGCTTTTGTTTTAGACACTACTGTAACCTGTGCCTGTGTATCTTGGTTTGAATTTTGGTTGTAACATTTTACATAATTTTTATTATGTAAAATAATTTTCTAGTCGATATAGTAATAGTCAGCATACCAAAAACCCCTTCACAATTTTAATCTTGTGAGGGGGTTCACTATTTCTATTTTCGTAGAAGTGAGTAACTTCTAATCATTAAAGATAGAGCTTCTAAAGTCGTCTGTTAGACGAAGGTAGGCATTGTAGACCTTAGAATGAAGCAGGTTGACCCAGCTAGCTGGTGCATGGCTTGTAGTACGATCAATATTGGTCATATCTCGCTCTACTGCTTCTGCCACCATCTCGCGTAATTGGCTTAGAGAGCTGATGGTAACTGTCTTAGTCGAGTTAGGCACGCCAAGTTCATATTGAATGGTAATCGGTTTGATTCCCAGAGTTTCAGCTTTTTGAATCCTTTCTTGATACATAGCTTTCTTGAAATCAGCCCAGGAATTGTACTCATTCTTTAAGATTTTATCAAAGATAAATTGATCGCTGACAAGACCAACGTAGCGGCCAAACCATGAAGACCAGACATGGTGACCTGCCGCAAAAGCTTCGCCTGCATACATATTAGAAACATAAGGTAGGAAGCCTTCACGATAACCCTTAGCTGCTAGAAGCTCAAAGGCTGTCCGCTTGAAGGTCACATCTCCAGGTGCTCCCGTATCATTTGATAGTGCCGAGTAGATAGCAGAGAAAAGTGGAACGTTGTAGTAACTATTTCGTTTGAAAGTGTCTTGATCACCAATACCACGCCGATTAGCAATATCCTTGTCAATCAAGTCATTAAAGACTTTTAGTTGGCTTACTTCCTCATCAGTTAGACGACGAACACGGTTTGAAGCGTGGGTCGGATTGCCATCCTTATCATTATGCTTGACATTTTCAAACTTTCTCCACCATTTCTTCTTCGTCTCCGTACCCTTACTTAGAAGAGCCTCTCCTTCTAAATATTCCGATAGATAGACAATATCAAACATGCCATGCATATATTCTTTCAAATCATCAAGTGTCCGATAGCGTTCATTCGGATTCGCAGCATGATAACGCTTGGTGCTATTCACATCTTCTTGGAAGATGCTATTGATCCCCATTCCTGTATGATCCTGATTGCTCGGTGCTTCAAAAAGTCCCGTAGCAAAGAACTCAGCTAGCAATCCCTCTCGGCGTCCATATCCTTCGAAGAAGACAGAACCATCAAAATTATGGGTCATTTCATGCGTATAGGTTCCAGAACCAAACCTATCTAAGACACGGTTAACAACATAATTGGTAATCTTTCCGGTTGCATAGGCTCCAGAGTAATTGTTTTCATAATATCGTCCTACTGGACCGAAGAAACCTTGGATGGAAGCATCTTTATCTCGAAGCGTTCTCCAGCTTTGACCTCCATCTTTATTAGGATAATAGAAACCCTCATAGGTCAAGATAGGTTTGAATAGCTTATCGCGTGCTTCTTCATTGACCATACGGTACCAGAAATCTAGGAAATCCCTTTGCCAAGTAGCTCCTTGGTTGACCACTTCATGCATTCTCTGATAGTAAGCCTCACCTTCCAAGGTACCGATCTCTCCCACTTTGTAACGTTCATAACCACCAAAGGAGAGGGTGGACATATTGGAGATGACATACATGTTTTCTTCAGAAAGGGTTAAGAGTGGCAAGAGCATATTGCGGTATTCCCAATCATCGCTCGTGATGCGATCGTAGATACCAATAGAATACTTGTTATCCTTCTGCCCCATGGCAGCCTCTTGGATTTGCCTTGCTTCGTCCATATTAGAGAAGCTTTCTACCATATAGGCCTTGCTATTTTCCTTCAACCACTCATTGTTGGTTTTATTTGGTAAGAAAAGCTGACGGTAGGCTTCAACATAGTCAAAGAGAGTAGCCTTTCTTATAGTTGGAGCCAAATGAGAACGATAGGTTTCAGGGGTCTTAGAAGCCCGCAAGACATCATAACCTGCATTTCCTAGAGCAATGATATGGTCCAGAGTAGATACTTGTTGATTGCCGAAGAAGTCCAGTTTATAAGCAGACAACTCCTTGACATTGATGTCTCCATAGTTGATATTATACCAGCGGTTCAGGTAGCTCAACCCTAACATAAAGGCGTTAGCATTGTCTTTTATCTTCTTAGCAATCGCTTCTTGGACAGCACCTTCTGAAGTGTTGAACCCTTGGTTTGTCGCTAAAACTTTCTTCACTTCCTGTGCTAGGTTTGCCTTAACTTCAGCAAAGGTGCGATCTAGGTAGAGATCATCTACCAGCTTATTGGTATCGCCCTCCTGAATTTTCAGGGTCTCGCGCATACTATCAGAGTTCAACTCTACCGCTTCTAAGGTCGGTAAAATCGCGTCTACCACTGATGAGTACGAGCTGATAAAGGATTCTGGCGTGTAAAGAAGTGAGGTGCCGGTAATACTATATTCAGCGATCTGGTTGTTCTTGAAGTCTTCTTTAAATGCCAGTGGCAGATAGGCAACTGTCTGATCGGCATAGTGCAACATCAATTTATTGATGGCAGATTTGTCTGGGTAAACATCTGTTACAATACGATTATCAACCATTGGTACAACGTCTATGAGACGAGTTTGGTAGAGTTTATCACTTGCGCTAATCTGATTTCCTAAATGCACAATGTATTCCTTATTATAGAAAGGAAGTAATTTCTCTGTATTTGCATAGGCAATTGTCCGCTCTGGGCTAGCACCTTGAACAGCTAGATAATCCGCTCGATATTCATTAAGATGACCAATATCAGAATTGTGGTCTCGAGGGATATAAAAGACATGGTTTGGCTGATACTGCCCCTCCTTGCCCTGTACCAATTGTTCGAGCGAAAGACTAATCTTGTAAACAGACTGACCATCTTTTTCTGTTGCTTCAATCGCTGAAACTGGAAGCAGGAGCTCCTTGCTCTGGCTCGGTTTTATTGCAACGTAGTAAGCACTTGTTGCTTTAGGAGCGCTGAGGCTGGTTCGAAGATGATAGTCTTCTCCCTCTTTTTCGTACAAGTTAACGGATTCAATATCCTTAAATTCAATCTTCTTGTAATCGAGGCGGAAATCACGGCTATCTGGCTCCTGAGCAGTCATGTCAGTAGTTGATTGACGGTAGCTAAGCTCCGTTTTTAGCTGGTAATCGGTATAATAGTCCAGACCAGTGATGAGGAGCGGTTGGCTTGGATCCGTAATCGCTACTTCTTTCACTAGCTGATCGCCCTTGTAAATCAAGGCTTTAGCAGATACATAGGCCTTATCTGGATCGGTTAGCTGATAGGTAACGGTAATAGACTTGCGATCCTCATCCTTGGTCAATTCTTGGATTGAAAGAACAGGTTTTGTCTTGACCGCTGGCTTGGTCCCAACCCGAACGACCCTCTCTACGGCTGGAGTGGTTTCAACTACGGGTTCGCTAGCTGTAAGGACACCGGTTTCTTCATTGACTGTATAGGTAATGGTAGTAGTCTTGAGACCTTTTTGCCCCTCGCTTTCGACTACTTCCAGTCCCTCTGACATGTTTTCATCATTTATTTGGCGGGTAGGGAAATCCAATTCCTCACGGGTCACCGTTGGCTGTGTACCAACCTTGATGAGGCGGGTAACAGGAACAGTCAGAACCGTCTCGCTCTTCACTTCACCGGTCTTGCCGTCCTTAACAATCTGCTTTTCACCTGCCTGCCCTGCTTGGGCTTCCTCGGTTTGACCGTGGGCTAGACTAGGATCAGCTTGGTAGCGGGTTTCAAAGGCGATTGGCTCAGTAATGGTAACGTCTGCTTTCTTAGCCCCAACCCGAACGACCCTCTCTACGGCTGGAGTGGTTTCAACTACGGGTTCGCTAGCTGTAACGACACCAGTTTCTTCGTTGACCGTATAGGTAATGGTAGTAGTCTTGAGACCTTTTTGCCCCTCGCTTTCGACTACTTCCAGTCCCTCTGCCATATTTTCATCATCTATTTGGCGGGTAGGGAAATCCAATTCCTCACGGGTCACCGTTGGCTGTGTACCAACCTTGATAAGACGGGTAACAGGAGCAGTCAGAACCCTTTCGCTCTTCACTTCACCGGTCTTGCCGTCCTTAACAATCTGCTTTTCGCCTGCCCGCCCTGCTTGGGCTTCCTCGGTTTGACCGTGGGCTAGACTAGGATCAGCTTGGTAGCGAGCTTCAAAGGCGATTGGTTCAGTAATGGTAACGTCTGCTTTCTTAGTACCGACCCGAATAACCCTTTCTACGGCTGGAGTAGTTTCAACCACGGGTTCGCTAGCTGTAACGACACCAGTTTCTTCGTTGACCGTATAGGTAATGGTAGTAGTCTTGAGACCTTTTTGCCCCTCGCTTTCGACTACTTCCAGTCCCTCTGACATGTTTTCATCATCTATTTGGCGGGTAGGAAAATCCAATTCCTCACGGGTAACAGTTGGCTGTGTACCAACCTTGATGAGGCGGGTAACAGGAGCGGTCAGAACCTTCTCGCTCTTCACTTCACCGGTCTTGCCATCCTTAACAATCTGCTTTTCGCCTGCCTGTCCTGCTTGGGCTTCCTCGGTTTGACCGTGGGCTAGACTAGGATCAGCTTGGTAGCGAGTTTCAAAGGCGATTGGTTCAGTAGTGGCAACATCCTGAGGCTGCACCTCGATTTCCCCTGATTCTGGCACTGGTTTCTCTGCGGACTTGTCAGGGGTAGAAAGTTTCTCCTTATCCTGATCTTGGTTCTTGATCTTAGGTGAGCGAATGTAACCGAGATATTGATGGTTCTCAATTTTTAGAGGACTAGGAAGCTGCTGGCCGCTTTCAAGAGCCAGAGTTTGGTTATAGTCAGCCAATGCACTATTTGACAAGGCTAGAGCACCTGAAGAAAGTACGCTACCTCCCAAGCTCGTGATCAGAATGAAAGTACCCAGTTTTTTCTTTCCATTCTTTCCTAATCTAATCCCTACTACGAGTAAACTTGTAGTAGCTAGGAAGAGAGGCAGTCCCAGCTCTTGGCTTCCGGTACTAGGTAAAACCGACTTCTTTTTAAGGGGAGAGGCAGTTTCTAGCAGAGGGCGGTATACCAAATAGTAAACGCTATCATCTTCCTGGACAAGTTTAGGGAGTTCTTTCGTAATCAGCTGATGTTCAGCTTCCGTCAAATCTCCCTCTTGAACATATCTATACTCAATGGTTTTTGTTGCGATTTCTTCTGCGGCATGAACAGTCTCAGGTGCAGAAAGTAACCACACGCTACCTACTGCGATAGGAACCAAGCCAACGGATAATTTTCTAAGAGAAAATCGTTTTATAGCATCTTTTTTCATATTCTTTCCTTTTATTTTAACCTTTCAATCGGCTTTCACAGTTGAATTTCTTATTCACATGTGAAAGTGAGAATCAGACATCTTACTAGCTCTCCAGCCAAAGATAGAAGAGGTTTAGGCTTGCTTCGGCAAAACGTCAAACTCTTCTATCATCCATCTGATATAGTCATTTAGTTTATATTTTTTATTACTTCGTTAACTCGTCTTGTATAATTGAACTCGGGCTACGAGCTGTGCAAAAAAGAGCGATAACTGTTTCAGTTTTAGCTGATGATGGTTCTTTAGGAAATAGGCTGAAAACCTCCACTGGAGCTTTTCACTCGTCAAAACTCCTATTTTTGCTTTGCTCGCTCCCACAGTCTAGAAATAGACTGTGGGAGGTTGGAGATAAAACGAGTGAAACTCGTGTCAAACGCTCTCGTATCTTGGGGAATTGAGTTCAGCCTAAAACCTCGGAAAATAGATAAACATTCCTAGAAGCTATGCTTCTAGGAATGTTTCCTAATTTTCAGTCGGTTTTTTAACGGCTTCACATCTTAACTGAACACGCCCTAAACTCTGTGCGAAAAAGAACGATAACTGTTTCAGCTTTAGCTGATGATGGTTCTTTAGGAAATAGGCTGAAAACCTCCACTGGAGCTTTTCACTCGTCAGATTTCCTAGTTTGCCGTAGCTGTTGCAGGCTATGCCTGCTTTACAGATATGGTATTAACAGTCAGGGAAGTGACTGTTAATACATTAAGAAGTGCGCTTTGAGTTTTTTACGGGCTTTGTATCTTGAAATTGAACTCGGACTAAAAGCTCGGAAAAAAGAGACGCAACTGTTGCAACTTTAGTTGCTTATAGGTGTGGCTCCCTTTAGGGATAAACATTCCTAATTTTCGGTCGCTTTTTTGACGTCCTCGTATCTTAAATTGTACCATTGAGAAAAGTTACACTTTTCTTATCTGTCACTTGTCTAGTTATCAACTAGACAACTACCTGCGACTTTTAACGAAAACTTCCTTTTCTTCATTTCCCACCTCCAACAGTCTCTCCCCAGACTGTTTTGACGAAAACGTCGTTTTCTTCATTTCCCAGCTCCAACAGTCTCTCCCCAGACTGTTTTGACGAAAACGTCGTTTTCTTTATTTCCCATCTCCAACAGTCTCTCCCCAGACTGTTGGAGCTAGTACTAAAAATAAACTAAACGGCTATACTGGATTGCTACTTACGTTTTTTCTTGGCTTTTTTGAGTTTATTCGCCATTCGTTTCATGGACTGCTTCATAGCGAACTCTCCAATTTTACCTTTCAAGCCGCCGCCAAACATTTGTCCCATATCTGGCATACCAGCACCACCCAAGGCTGATAAATCAGGCATTCCACCTTGTCCCATCAGACCATCTAGGGCAGATAAATCCATATTGTTTGGCAGATTTTTAGGGAGATTATTGGGGTTAATACCCATTTGTTTCATCATTTTCTTCATGTCACCAGACATCACACCTTGCATCATAGCCTTAGCATGATTAAAGTCCTTGATGAATTTGTTGACTTCGACAAAGGTATTTCCAGAACCGTTGGCAATGCGACGACGCCGGCTAGGGCTTAATAAGTCTGGATTTTCCCGCTCGGCTGGTGTCATGGATGATACAATGGCACGCTTTCTGGCAATTTCCCGCTCATCTACCTTGAGATTGGCAAGGGCAGGATTACCTGCCATTCCTGGGAGCATCTTGAGCAGGTCTTCCATCGGTCCCATATTTTGAACCTGATCCAATTGATCAATGAAATCGTTGAAATCAAAGGTATTTTCCCGCATTTTTTCTGCGAGTTCAAGAGATTTCTTCTCGTCGTATTCTTGAGAAGCCTTTTCAATCAGGGTCAGCATATCCCCCATACCGAGAATACGGCTGGACATGCGGTCTGGGTGGAATGTTTCAATATCGGTAATCTTTTCACCAGTACCCGTGAACTTGATTGGTTTACCCGTGATATGACGGACAGAGAGCGCTGCACCACCTCGAGTATCCCCGTCAATCTTGGTCAAGATTACCCCGGTAACTTCCAACTGATTGTTGAACTCCCGGGCAACATTCGCAGCTTCCTGACCGATCATGGCGTCCACTACGAGGAGAATTTCATTGGGCTGGGCAAGCTCCTTGACATCGCGCAATTCATTCATCAACACTTCGTCAATTTGTAAACGCCCCGCCGTATCAATCAAGACATAGTCATTGTTGTGCTGTTTAGCTACTTCAAGACCTTGTTTGACAATCTCAACTGCTGGCACCCCTGTCCCCAACTCAAAGACAGGCACTTCAATCTGTTGTCCCAAGGTTTTTAACTGGTCAATAGCTGCTGGACGATAAATATCCGCCGCAATCAGCAAGGGACGAGCATTTTCTTCTTTTTTGAGCTTGTTTGCCAATTTTCCTGCAAAGGTGGTCTTACCCGCACCTTGCAAACCGACCATCATGATAATGGTAGGAATCTTTGGTGATTTAATAATTTCTACCGTATCAGAACCCAGAATAGCCGTCAGCTCCTCATCAACAATCTTGATGATTTGTTGGGCAGGGTTCAAGGTCTCAATCACTTCATGACCAACCGCACGCTCGCGAACTTTCTTGATGAAATCCTTTACAACGGGGAGAGCAACGTCCGCTTCAAGGAGGGCCAAGCGGATTTCCTTGGTCGCCTCTTGGACATCACTATCACTGATTTTTCCCTTGCGACGTAGGTTTTTAAAGACATTCTGTAAACGTTCGGTTAAGCTTTCAAAAGCCATGGTATTCTCCTCTACTCTCTATTATCGATACTGCTTAAAATGCTGATTTGCTCCTGCAAAAAGTTATCTGCTGGATAGCGTTCAAGAATTTGATCAAAAATCTGATTGCGGACAATGTAATCGGAATACATGTGCAACTTCTTCTCGTAGTCTTCTAAGATTTTCTCTGTCCGCTTGATATTATCATAAACCGCCTGACGGCTGACCTGAAATTCTTCTGCAATCTCGGCTAAGCTATAATCATCAGCATAGTAAAGCTCAATATAGTTCATCTGTTTGTCGGTTAAGAGTGCCGCGTAAAATTCAAACAAGGCATTCATTCGATTTGTTTTTTCAATTTCCATACCCTTTATTATACCAAATTTCTCCTATATGATAAAGTGATACTTCGCACACATTCTAGATTATTTCTTAGTTGTGAGAGCTACTACTTTCAAGGATTATTGCTCCTGCGACTATGAATGGAATGAGAGTTTACATGTTGCAGCATTGAGTTCTCTTCCGGCATTAGTTTACATAATATTTATTATGTAAACTAATTGTTTTCCAAATAAAATTCAAACCGCTCTCCGACATACTGGCTGTTTACATACTCGAAGGGCTGTCCATCTTCTAAGTAGGACACTTGACGCAGGGCTAAAATAGCTTGATTCTTCGCTATTTGCAAGTGTTTTGCGACCCGTTCGCTCGCCAAGCGAGCATAGATGGTCTGGTGACTTTTGCCAATACGGTAACCATTTTCTGTCAAGGTTTTAAAGAAATGATTGGTCACATCACTTTTTTTGACCTTGTGAATCAAGCGCTCAGGAATACTTGCCACTTCATAAACGACTGGAATATCATCCGCAAAACGCACACGTTCCATCCGTACAATATATTCTCCATCCTGTAAATTCAGCTGGCTAACTTCTTTATCATTGGGCTTTGTTCGGATATAGGATAATAATTGGCTAGAGGGTGTTTTGCCCTGAAGTTGAATAATATCTGTAAAAGACATGGTCCCACGCATTTTTTCTTGAACACGAGTGCTGGCTACGTATGTGCCCGAACCAATTTTCCGCTGTAAAATCCCTTCTTCCACCAGCAGGGTAATCCCTTGGCGCAAGGTCATTCGCGACACGCCAAACTCATCTGCTAGGTCGCGTTCACTAGGCAAACGTTCTCCAATTTTCCAGACCCCTCGGTCGATTTCTTCTTTTAATTTATCATGAATGGCAATATAAGCAGCTTTCATAATGACTCCCCTTTGTTTCTGTCCCTATTGTACCAAATTTCTATCTTTTTAACCATTCTTACTGCAAATTGTTCGTTTTTGTGATAGAATAAGAAACATCATTTGATATTTTGAAATGAAAGAAAGGAACTAACATGACAACCCAAGACGTCGAAAAAATCATTGTTCTGGACTACGGTAGCCAGTACAATCAACTGATTTCACGCCGTATTCGTGAAATTGGGGTATTTTCCGAACTCAAGAGCCATAAGATTTCAGCGGCAGAAGTTCGTGACATCAATCCTGTCGGAATTGTTCTCTCTGGTGGTCCAAACTCTGTTTATGAGGACGGATCTTTCGATATTGACCAAGAAATTTTTGAAATAGGCATTCCCATTTTAGGAATTTGCTACGGAATGCAACTCTTGACCCACAAGCTAGGCGGTAAAGTTGTGCCTGCCGCTGATGCAGGAAATCGTGAGTACGGTCAGTCCTCACTCTCCCATACTCCTTCTCCCCTCTTTGAAGGAACACCTGATGAACAGCTTGTCTTGATGAGCCATGGAGATGCGGTAACAGAAATCCCTGATAACTTTGTCCGTACGGGAACTTCTGCTGACTGCCCTTATGCAGCTATTGAAAATCCTGACAAGAAGATTTACGGAATCCAGTTCCACCCAGAGGTTCGTCACTCTGTTTATGGAAACGACATTTTACGGAACTTTGCGCTCAATATCTGTGGTGCCAAAGGCGACTGGTCAATGGATAACTTTATTGACATGCAGATTGCAAAAATCCGAGAAATAGTTGGGGATAAAAAAGTATTGCTTGGACTTTCTGGCGGTGTGGATTCGTCTGTCGTGGGTGTCCTTCTCCAAAAAGCTATCGGTGACCAACTCATCTGTATCTTCGTAGACCACGGTCTTCTTCGCAAGGGAGAAGCTGATCAGGTAATGGATATGCTGGGCGGTAAGTTTGGCTTGAATATCATGAAGGCAGATGCTACCAAACGTTTCCTTGATAAACTGGCAGGCATATCTGATCCTGAACAAAAACGTAAAATCATTGGAAATGAGTTTGTCTACGTCTTTGATGATGAGGCGAGCAAGCTCTCTGATGTCGCATTTCTTGCCCAAGGAACCCTGTATACAGATGTAATCGAGTCTGGAACAGACACCGCTCAAACCATTAAATCGCACCACAATGTGGGGGGATTACCAGAAGACATGCAATTCAAGTTGATTGAGCCGCTCAACACCCTTTATAAGGACGAAGTTCGTGCTTTGGGAACAGAGCTTGGCATGCCTGATGAAATTGTCTGGCGTCAGCCATTCCCGGGTCCAGGACTTGCCATTCGCGTTATGGGAGAAATTACTGAAGAAAAACTAGAAACGGTTCGTGAATCTGATGCCATTCTCCGCGAAGAGATTGCTAAGGCAGGTCTCGACCGCGACATCTGGCAGTATTTCACAGTCAATACTGGCGTACGCTCCGTCGGCGTTATGGGAGACGGTCGTACCTATGACTACACCATTGCCATTCGAGCGATCACTTCTATTGACGGCATGACCGCAGACTTTGCCAAAATCCCGTGGGAAGTTCTCCAAAAAATCTCGGTTCGTATCGTCAATGAAGTTGAACACGTCAACCGTATCGTCTACGACATCACCAGCAAACCACCCGCAACTGTTGAGTGGGAATAGAGTTAATAAGTATAAAAAGCCTATAAAATCAACATTTCTAAGGCTTTTTATTTTATTCTAACAACATTTTAACAACAAAAAATAGTTAGGGGCTATGCTGGGTAAGTCCTACAAATCGCTTACTTTATTCCATGGTCTAATTGACAACAAGTAACCAGTTGCTGTCGTACTGCGTCCGTGTCCCTCCCAAACGCTAAAGCCTTTCGGCTGGCACGTCCTAGCGTACTTTGCAACTGCTTATTGTCAATCAGCTTTCACGGCATAAATCGCTTGATGTAGGCAGTAGGTAACAGTAAAACGTAGTGGCTTGTTGTTTTATTTGGTCGCACGTGCAAAAAATGTTCGGGAAATAAAGGGACTATCTGAATCTGGAGCTGAAATAATGTTCGGGAAAACGTGCTGATATAGCGTATCCCTGGTTGAATTTTGTTCGTGTTCTTTAAATAGTTATCCCCTCAACAATTATCCAGTTGCCGAGGGGATAGGGAATAGTATTCTGCTACTTCATAGCTTCTTCCAAAGCCTTACTATCTTCTTTGTAATATGTTCCTTCCATACCACCGCCATTTAATATCTCCAATTCTCCCGTATCAGAAATATTATATGCAATTACAACAGTCAAAAAACCCGAAACTGCAAATTGTTTTTTATCCCGTTCAATATTAGTAATCGGTACTGCACCACCCATCGAAGACAAATGATAGAAACCAGAATCTTTATCAAACTCAAAAGCAAGTGTCTTCTCACCTTCATATACTTTATAAAACTTGCCTTCTAAACTATTGGCAGGTTTGCCACAAGCCACAAAGAATAGAGAACATAAAGCAATAATAACTACCCAATAAACCTTTTTCGTAATATAAACTCCTATTCATTTTTTTGTATTATACTAATTTAACACACAAACGTCAACATTCTAATAACACTATATTCTTATACTTCATAGCTTTTTCCCTAAAGTATAATTTCTAGTATTATGATTAACCTTTGGTACTGGTAGTTTCGTTTTAAAGGTCTTATTACGAAAATCAATAAACATTGGACCTGTCGGCTCAATCACAGCTTGTTCTGGTTGCTTCCAGTTCTTCTTAAAGTTATCTATCCCTTGTTGGTGGCGGATAGAGCGGTCTAAACTCTTAATCCGTTGTTTTCTATCCAGTGTGTCGATTTTGTCTTTCTGAATACTAAGCAATGCCCCCTGTCGTTTTCGTCCATAATGCTGGCTACCTGCAGTATTATCTCTATAACCTTTTGATAAGAGATGATAGGCTAAAGCTTTACTTTTATTCCCCACTGCTCGTATCTGTTTCATTGGTTCTTTTCGCCTTAAAGTGCGCATCTCTTGACCTCTTTCTGTCTTTTGAGTAGCGACCTCAAAGCTATCTCCTCGTTTCATATAGCCTTTCACAGAACGATTATAGGCATGTGCTCGTTGTTTGGCTAGTAGCTTTTCTGCTCCTATTTTACCCGCACCAACTGCCATTAGTCCACCGACTAAAGCAGTTTTTGAAGCCATTCCTAAGCCTTTCTTGACAGTTGTACCTGTATTTGAGGTTAGTTGCCGTAACATGCGACCTGCTGGCGCTAAGCGTCGACCTTGAAAAATACGAGCAATTTGTGAACGGAACTTCCAAAGTAAATAATAAATGATTAAGCGGAGGAACAAGGAAAAGACAATATCTTGCCCCGTCAGTTTCAAAAGAATACTATTTAGGGTGGCATTAAAGATAACAAGTAAGGTTGTACTTGCTCCTATCATAGAAGATAAAACCATGGCATAGCCAATTGTTCTTGTTGTATTCCATAAGACATTCCAAAAGAAGGGGAAAATAGCGATTACAAGAATATAAGGAAAGCCAATAAACAGAAAAAGAATCCCTATTTTTAAGACAAAGGCAAATATAGATAAACCATTTAGAAGAATCCCTAAAAACGGAACCTCTATTAACATGACTAGAATATATTTCATTTTTGTACCTAAAGTCCTAATATTTTTTACTTTAGGTTGTTCTTTGGTTCCTACTACCTCCTCTATTTTTTTACCTAAAACCATATACTCTTTATCGTTATCACGAAAACCAAACAGGGCTATCATTTGTTTGTCTGTAAGGTTGTACCCTCCCTCTTTTTTCAAATCCGCATTCATACCCCAATACGGCTCCCAGATAGCCTGCTCAAAGTAAGCAACAAGTACTTGATTAGAACTTTCTTCTAACAATCCCGCCGTAATCTCTTTCTGTACCTTATCAAGAGCAGTTGATATACCATAATACAATTTAGAAACATAGGTACGGGGTTGCGTTACCTCCACACCACCTGAGAGAGAATAGGCGACTGGGTCAAGTTTGGGAGGAGCTACATAGAGTTGTTGCACAAACCCCATGACAAGCATACTTAAACAGATGATTTTTAAAGCAGAACCTCGCCTAGCTACCTGCATATAGAATGCATAGGAAAATATAACAATTAAAGCATACCAATGCACAGCCCCGAAAAGAGTTTGAAAAGTAGAAGCGCTTTGATCTATCATTTTGACAATTGCCGTATCTACAGTACCGCCACTTTTTCCTAGCAAGTCATAGGTTTTTACGAATAATTCAAATAAGAATTGAGCTACCCAAATAAGCCCATTAAACATCTTATTAAAAAAAGTATCAATACCAGTCATTGGGTTATACCAATCCACATCATTTAACAATTTAGAACCTAGGTCGGATAAATTGATAGCTTGTTCAGTTCCTTTTATAAAAAATTCACCGTCTTTAAATTCAAACATAGCTATCCCCTTTCTCTCTAATCACTCTTTTTTGTCTCCTTGAAAAACAATATGCCTATTATAAAATCAGATGTCACCAAGATATACTTAATTAAAAAGCAAGCTACTGCTGTTAAAATTAAAAACATATAAAAATAATTAAACACGAAACTTAAATATTCATAACGTACTCCTAAAACCAATAATAAACCAAGAACAAGTGGTAATAAGACACTTAATCCCACTAATAGTACGATACGAAATAAGACAGTAGTATATTTATCTTCTGGGGTATTCAATTTTACCCATAACAGTTTTAATAATTGTTTCATCATTTTTTCCTTTCTGTGGTAGCTACTTTGGTAGCCAAATCTTAAAAACTCCCATTTTTTCCTAATTTCGGTTAAAACTAAACATTGTTAAATCAACTTTTATTCTCTTTTTGAATATAAGTTTTGAATTAGAAAAAGCTGTCACATTTTTATAGTATGTTGATTGCCATTGAATTTACTTTGCCTGATATTATTTTCTGTTACTACTACTTTTCCTGTCATACGATTAGCGACTTCTTTCATAGCATTAGGTCGTAAATGGGAGTATGTGCCAAGCGTTGTCTTAATGTCAGCATGTCCTAGGCGATTTTGCATTTCTAAATCATTCATACCAAGCGATAACATGAAACTAGCATGTGAATGTCTTAAATCGTGAATACGAATAGTTTTTATGCCTGCAAATTCACTATGTACTTGTAATACACGTTTCAACGTTGATTTTACAAGCGGGTTATCTGCTAAAGAAAAGACAAATCTGCATTTTCCTACTTGAACTTGAGCATGCTTCCAGTATTTCAAGTATTCCAAAGTATCATCATCAAGATACAATAGCCTAACACCTGAGATTGATTTTGTATCTGTAATGTACCATTCTTTTTGATTTTTATAATACATTGAACAGTCTATTAGAACTGTACTACTATCAAAGTCAATTTTTGACCACTCAATAGCTTGTAATTCACTTGTACGAACTCCAGTCATAAAGAAAAACCAGAACGTAGTAAAATATAACAAATCATAAATATTCGACCTATCAAATGTGCTGATAAATTTCTGAAACTCTTCAACAGTCCAAAAATCAACCTTAGGCTTATCTTTTTTGACATTGCCGACTTGCTTAGCCACATTACTAGATAACATACCTAGTCGAACAGCTAAATCAAAAACTTGTTGCAATATCTGATGTACAGATCGAATATAGTTATTAGACAAACCCTCAATAAACATAGTATTCTGCCATTGCTTAATATGAGGAGCAAGAATATCTGATAACTTCATATTTTCAAAGTAACTTAATCTTTTAAACTTTGAACGTGTCATATCAAAAGTACGTTGTCTAACTTGGCTTTGATAATCTGGGATAAAATAATCATCTAAAAACTTTTTAAAAGTCATTGAACTATTAGATGACAATGCACCCTTACCAAAATCAGCAAGTATTCTCATGCGCCATTCTAACGCTTCTTTTTGCGTTTTAAAGCCGTTTTTAAACTTATGTATCCTTTTACCTGTTATAGGGTCAAATCCAAGCGATACAGACGCCCTAAACGTACCATTTGACATAGGATAAACATTGGGGATTTTAGGCATGTTCTGCCACTCCTTTATCAATCAAATCATCTTCATCAATTTTTACCCCCAAAATCTCTTCAACCGTTTCTAAAGGAACTCGCCCCAATCCCTTACTCTCATACCATGCTAGACCTTGACTGGCTAATTTTGCTTTTGCTTGTTTTACCAACATCATAGCCTGCCAAGAACTAAATCCTAGTTTCATCAAATCTTTTTTTACCACAAACATAGCTTTTATTTTCCTTTCATGTTAAAATGTAGTTGGTTATTTTTAATTTTGATGCGGTTTGCCGACTGCATCATTTTTTTCATTTTGCAATACCTTGCCTTACTTTGTAAAAAGATATAAATATCTGGCAAGTATTGGTATTTTTCGGGAGCTTGCCTAAAATCGACAAGATAGTTATCTTGCTTGGTACGTTCTGTAAATATGATTATCTTCCTAGTCATTGGTCACGTCCTTGTTATTGCTATCTAAATATTCCATATTATAAACTGTGAATGCGATATAAGCTAGTTTCATCAAGCCAACATCATTTTCGCAACATAAGTACGCAAGTAAATCATCTTTTTCCCAAGTAACCAAAACACTACCTACAAATTTTAATAATATGGCTCTTTCTCTAGGGATCAAGTCTCCTAATTCTTTTTTATTAAAATCAAGAATACAATCATACAGACAATCAAAATCTTCTTCGCTTTTTGCATGTCGTGATAGATATTCTTGTAAGTTCCATCTAAAAACTTTATCTTCATGTACAACGATATGAATAAACAACATCATCACCATGTACTCTTTTTCTGAAATATCAATTTTCTTCATTTGTCACATCCTTTACTTTCTTTGGCAAAATTCTAGGATAAATATACTCATCTAGTAATTTTGTTATAAACGCTCCCTTATCTTGAAGCGAGAATAAATCCTCATAGTCAAAATTTAAGACAACACTAGAGCCGTCAGAACGTTGATAATGTCCGTTAGCTTTTCTCTCTTTTACTTCTGATACGCTATAAAAACGTTCCTCCATGCCATGCTTTCTGGCAATTTCAGAAGAATAATTTACTCGACGCAAATATTGGTTAATATCTTCTGTCTCAATTTTTCCAAAAAATTGCTTAGGAGACATGTGTGCAGACATAATCACTAAGCGAGGTACGACTAATTTGTTACGATACCGTGCTGACATTCTCGCAGAGTTTACAGGGTCAAAGAGTTTCAACCAATCTGTTGCTGATAAGCTATCTTCTCGTAAATCGTCTAACAGTAAGATTTCTTCTCCAGCGTAGTTATCAAATGGATTTTTTGAACTAGCTGAATAAGAACTACCTTTCAAACCTGCATTATCTAAAGCGGTTTGCACCTCTAACGCAATATCTCGGGCAAGAGTTGATTTTCCTATCCCTGGTTTTCCTTGAATATAGAGAACCGTCAAATCATACTCGCCATTTTGTAAAGCTTCCAACCGTAACACGCTCTCACGTTCTCCAAAAATATCAAATCCCTCTAGGAATTTTTGGCGATTATTTGCCATTAGATAATACAGGTTATCATCTTTCATAATATCAAAATAGGTCAGTTCACCCTTATATACTTTGGCTAAGACTAAATCAAGGCTTTCATCTGACTTCTCACGCTTTTTAGTTGCAGAGTATTTTTCAAAATCTTCCTTGTTTTGATTGATGAATGTTTCATAATCAAGCGTATCAAAGGTTTCTACATCACTGACAGGATATTGGTACTTATCTTTATCTTTTGCATGGATAAGATACGCTAAAGCATTAATACGTGTATAGGCTCTACCACCTTTTGATTTTGGGGTTTCTATTCGCTCACGCTCCAAACCTAACGCACCAGCCACTTTTGATAAATCGATACGTTTCGGAAAATCAATATAACCATGCACATGTGGTTCTACTAATTTTGTGCCATAAGAAATATCTTTATCATGAACTACTACTGCAAATTCTACAAACTCATCTTCTTCTACAAGCTCGCGGATACAGTCAAAGATATGTCTGAATATCTTGTCTTTATTTTCCTGCCAATTATCTAGCATTTTTTTCTCCTCGGGAGACCAGCTCCAATAATTCGATTTCAACTGTTGCTCAAATAGAAATCGTCTGTTTTGAATTCTTTTCGTCATATTTTCCTTTCTTTTCATTTTCAGTCTTTTTTCATTAAAACTATGAGTATATACTCCGATTTTTGGAGAATATACTCATGTATATACTCACGTATAAGCTCACCATTTTTTCACCATTTTAGGACTTTTTCGCTTTCCCTTTCGGGGGATTTTTTGCTTCAAATCCCAATGGTGACAATGGTTTTGCACCATTCTATCGTCAAGTCCAGAATGGTGCCCGCACATAGAAATGAGTATATGAGTATATACAACCCCTATAAAACTCTTGAGCAAAAAATGACTACGGAAAATCCTAAAATAATGAAAATTTATGAAAACAACTCTTGAGCAAAAATTCGACTTGTTTTTTGGTAGCCATGTAGCTTCCCGCGTCCGTCGGCTAGGGCTTGCCCTAGCCCGCACGACGGAGCGCTGGCTACTGCTCCCAAAAAGTCGAATTTTTAGCACTTTACAGGAGTTTTAAACCACTAGCTACCAATTTCAGCCCCTTATAGCCTGCGTTTCGACCATCAACCCATTGAGCCATCACTCGAGTATCTAACAACTCCACAAAAGCTAGCTGTTGACCTGCCATGGCTCCCTCGATTGCATCAAAGCTCCCTAAAACTTCAATTGCGATAGTCTTGACATCCTCTAGGTCAATTAGACCTTGCTCAATTGCAGAAGCTGTCCTTTCATCAATACCGTTTAACATATAGCTTTCGACAATATCTGTCGACTTGCCGTCCTTATACTTGTTACGTGGACGAGCTTGCGAAAAGTCAACTTTTACTTTTTTAGGAATATAAAACTGACTGCTATCAAGAGCCATAGTTTTCAAATTCAAATCACTTGTTAATTTTAGTTTATTATTAGCCATTAATATTTACCTCTTTTTTCTTTTTGATTTTAGAGAAGAAACCTTTACCTTGGTTTTCTTCCAAGGTTTCAAGTCGTTCTTCTAACCTTTTTAAGCTACTCGTTAAGACAGAGACCGTTATGTCCTTGCCCTTATTAGCCTTTATTAGTTCGTTTACAGTGTTTTTCAGTGTGTAGACATCTCTGTATAGCTGACGCTCTCTACGGGCTTTTAAATCGCCCCAAATTGCCACGACAGACTGCGATAGGTTATTGGTCTCATCAATCCGCTTGGATAGCTTGACAAACTTATCAAACTCTTCTTTAGTGAACTGATAAATGTCCTGCACCCGTCTACGGCTAACTCGCATTCTAGTCTTTTTAAATTCATGACCCGAAAGTTCCTCGACTTTCAAGCGCCACTTTTTAACCGAAGAAAACGATTTGCCTGTGGCTTCCATGATGTCCTTGTATTCGTAATAGTCCTTATAAGCCATTCTCCTATTCTCTTTTCTCTAAATTATGATATAATCAAGTTAGTTATTTTTCGTAAGTCTTTGAAGAGTTCTCCTTTTCAAAGACTTTTTTTATACAATCATAGGCAGATACCTCACTTTCACTTGCCAAACGTTAGATTAGTTTGGTATAATTTGATTAGTTCTTTTTTTGAACAAATAGATTGTAACATTATTGAACATTTTTTGTCAATAGATAAAGTTCAATTTATGAACTTTATTTTGGAGGTAATTATGTCCCATTTTTCAGATAGACTAAAAGAGTTGAGAAAAAAAAATAAGCTAACCCAACAAGAATTAGCAGATAATATAGGAGTAAATAGAGTTACATTAACAAAATGGGAAAAAGAGTATATCGAACCCAATTTAGAAACATTGACTGTTATTGCCAGTTACTTTAATGTATCAACTGATTTTCTATTAGGTTTAGATAAGTCAGTTGCTTCAAATTGGATAACTAGTATGAAAACAACTATCACTAAAATATTAGATATACCGAAAGATTCACAGCTTCAAAAAAGAATTGAGGAAAAACTAGAATATGAGTGGAATAAGTATCAAGAAAAATATCCAGATATGCCAATTTATTCAAAAATTGATTGGATTCCATATCAAAATTTAGAACTTGAAAGCTATAAAGAAATAATTGAAAATAAAGATAAACGTGACATATTAAAAAAATCAATCTTATGTGCTTATTTAGATAATGAAAATATATTTGATGTACACTACTACTTAATAAAAAAATGGGGATTAAGCGAACCAGAAGTAAAACATTTAAATACTATTTTTCTTGAAGTAGAAGAATACCATTATCTCCGCTAACAACAATTTAACAACAAAAAACTCAAATAACAACGAATAATACTTATTGATTGTATTAACAGACGCTATAAAATCAATAATCCTAGTTAGTCAATATCTGACTATTAGCGAGTGGGAATAACCTAGTCCAGTGGACTAGGTTATCCGGCGCTTAAAAACAAGAGAGCGGCGTTAAGTCCAGTGGACTAGGTTATCCGGCGCTTAGAAACAAGAAAGCGGTGTTAAGTCCAGTGGACTAGTTTATCCGACGCTTAGAAACAAGAAAGCGGTGTTAACCCCAGTAGATTAGTGGACTTTGCTTACGGCTGGACGTGTTATCCCTGCTTCAAATTTGAAATTCAAAAGCGCATGAAATCATTGATTTCAGCGTTTTTTTCTTTCTTATAGAGGTAGCCTCATATAAAATAAAACAACCGACTGTAACTCGGTTGTTTTATTAGGGTGATGTTGATTACCTTAAAGGGATCAGACTGTTAGCATTCCTTTCGCTAGGACGGCTTGTCTGCTGTCAATAGCACTTCTTAGAATGCAATCTGAAGGTCAGCCGTGAATGACTTGATCACTCTGCTATCTCGTCATCCTTTTGGGGTTTCTCGCTGAAATCAGACAGGCTGTCAATTCCCTCTTCTGATAGAAAGTCTTTTACTAAATCCATTGCTTGCATGACAGCTTGGTACCGAGATTGATGAAGCTCTAGTTCCTCCCTGTCCAATTCATTATACATTTCATTGGTCAGAAGAATCCTTTTCTTCAATTTTGGCGAATACATAATATAGCCAACCATTTCTAGCTCTGTCAGTTTCCCGATAATCTCCGTCAATGTTTGAGGCTCCGTAGGGCAATGTTCCATCTTCTCTCTCCTCCAAGTGCTGTTTTGTGCAAACTCTTCATTTGACCATAGGCAATCAGCCTAATTTATGGTAAAATAAAGCTAAAGATTTAGATATAAGACATACCAGTTGGTATATTTATATTATACGAATTAGTATCCGGTTTGTCAATAAAAAATATATGATTGTGAATAAAAATGGAGTCAATCATGGACACGAGTAAAAACCTTTTTCCTCAACGACTAAAAGAACTACGAAAAAGTGCCAACCTAACACAGCAGGAATTATCCAATAAGATCAATATTAAACAAGGAACCTACTCCCGTTGGGAGCGCGGTCTACTTGAACCAAATCTTGCACAGATTACAGATCTGGCTATCTTCTTCCATGTGAGCGTTGACTACCTAACAGGAAAACGCGATAGGGAATATAGTACGATTTCGACCTTTGATCATGAGCCAATGTCTGTCGAAGAAAGCAGTAAAATTGCTGACTATGTTATCTCAAGTATCTTTACTGCCCTCTCTTCTGCCAAAGAAAAGGGAATCTCTGAAGCAACGATGGTTGCCCTACTTTCTGAACTGGGCTTTGCCCCAGAAGCCCAGACGAAGCTCATAAAGCAGCTCTATGAAACTGGTGCACTCAAGCAGACTGAAGAGTAAAAGTCATTCTCCTTATTGGAGAGAGCTTATCCATACTCTAACAACAACTATTCTGCGAAAATCAAATGAATACTTTGTCAAGTGTCTCATTAAACGATTGCAGGCTACCCTTGAATATGGTAGGCTTTGAGTTCTAGACGGTCTATATATCTTGCGCTCCGACAGAGCTTTCAGCAGGATTTGAAGCATCTACCAACAATGATGATAAACAAAGGAGTTAGAACAGCTGTTCTAACTCCTTTGTCGTATTTTATAGAGCCAATTAGTTACGGTTGATGCACAATCACGTCATCCATATCGACGATCACACCATTTTGGTAGACACGATAGAGAGAACCGTCTGTCCCTTGTAAGAGATTGTAAGGAGTTGAGTCAGTGCGGTTATAATTGTCCTCTAGGACTGTCCATTCCTTATCACCGAGGATCATACTAGCATAATTGATGGTATCTTGACCGCTTTCTAGGGTCACACCTGTATTCTTATCTTGCAGTAGGTCGGCAGTATCTGACGCTGGATCAATATCAGATTTTGCTTCACCAGAGCTAGTACTAGCAGGTTCTGTGGTAGACGTAGAGCTTGACTGATGACTGGTTGACGATACCTGACTGGTACTTGTGCTACTGCTTGTATCGCTCTTGTTCGTCTTTTTAGTACATGCTGTCAGTAAGACCAAAACAGCTAGTGCTGACACGGTAAGAAGTGTGTATTTTTTCATTCATGTTCCTCCTCTTCTCTGTGGATTGTGAAGCCTGTTGCTTGTTTGGTCGCCATGATCGTCATGTCTGAAATTTGGACATGACGAGGTTGATTGGCAACAAAGAGTACGCTCTGGGCAATATCCTCTGCCTGCAAGGCTTCAATTCCTTGGTAGACTGTCGCTGCCCGCCCCTTGTCCCCATGAAAACGTACCTGACTAAAGTCTGTTTCGACAATCCCTGGTTGAATGGTTGTTACCTTAATATTCTTTTCAAGAGTATCAATGCGAATTCCATCACTCAAGACCTTGACAGCCGCTTTTGTGGCTGCATAAACTGCCGCTCCTGCGTAAGCATAGATTCCAGCGGTAGAGCCGATCGTGATGATATGACCTTGATTTCTTGTAATCATTGTTGGCAAAATCTGACGGGTCACATAGAGCAAGCCCTTAACATTCGTGTCAAGCATGGTAATCATATCTGTGACATCATACTCATGAAATTTTTCCAGTCCTAGCGCCAATCCAGCATTATTGACTAGGATATCAACCTGAGGTACATCTTCTAGAACCTGCTGGCAGACAGCCGTCACTTCTGCTGCTTGCATGACATCCATTTTGTAGGAAAAAACCTCGATACCGTATCTTTTAGCTAAATCCGTCTGGATTTCTTCTAGCTTTTCCTCTCGTCGTCCTATAATAATCACATTGTCGTGATTTTCCGCAAAAGCGTAGGCGATTGCCTTTCCGATACCGCTTGTTGCCCCCGTAATCAGTACATATCGTGCCATATTCCACCTCCCTTTCATCAACTTTATAGTCGTTTCGTTTATATTTTGTAATTGAACTTGGACTAAAAGCTCGGAAAAAAGATAGACTTCCTTGTGTTCATCGAACACCTCGTCACTCTCCTATTTTTCAGCCGCTTTTTTAACGTCCTCGTATCTTATAATTAAACTCGGACTAAAAACTCGGAAAATAGAGACACAACTGTTGCAATTTTAGTTGCTTGCAGGTGCGGCTCCCTTTAAGTATAGCCTTCCTTACTCCAAAGGTATGGATACCTTTGGAGGTGGGAAATAAACTAATCAACTGTATTATATCACTTTTTTTGCCAAAAGAAAAAAGAGCAGGAAATAACCTTATCCCCTTGCTCTTTTACTGGGTTAAAATAGGCTCATTAGACGGATTAAATAAACATTGAATCGCACCTGTCTGGAATAATAGATATTGCCACCATTCACGTAGAGTTTACCCCCGTTGACGAGGGCGATAGGATGGTAATAGATATAGGTTTTCTCTGTGGTGTTTCCAAGGCTAGGGGCTACAATATCTTTTGAATAATCAGTTGATAAGGCAATGGTATTTTTGCCTCCGTGCTGGGCAACGTAATCAATATAGGAGGGACCGTAATTATAGGCCTGAACCGCCGTCCAGACATCAACTCCTGCATCTTCAGCTAGAGAAAGATTGTGGTTTAGGTATTCAATCCCTTGGCGGATGCTTTCCTTACTATCTGTAATCGTATTAGTAGAGCCTGAAGCGGACTCACTCGATTGCATAACGTCAGCCCGTTTCCCTTTCGTTTCCGTGTAAATCATTGCTAGAACCAATTCTTCATTGGCCTCGGTATCATTTTCATCCAAGATTTCTTGTACCATGGATTGATAGGTCATGACTTGCTTGACATCTTGGTGGATTTTGTAGAATTGATAAGCTAGAAAAACAAGGACGACAAGGGCTATCGTTCTTGTTAATTTTTTCATGCTATTTGCTCTTAATATCTTCTATGTTCTTGATGAGGATAGAATAGGTTCCGTTATTATTCTGAATAAACTCGACCGCTTCTGCGTCTTCATAAATGGTGGTAGGGACAATCAGCTCGATCCCATTTGAGAGGGATAGTTTCTGGTTTTCAAACTTTTTCAATTGGCGACTGCTGTCAATCTCCTCGAAGCTGACTTTTTCGGGAATGACCTCTTTCAGCTCATCTACGAAGCTCAAGCGAGCCGTCAGATTATTGTCGAATAATTGATTTGCTAGCTTTTCAGGTGATAGTTCATTGTCTTCTTCCAGATGATTGAAAATAGCCGACTTGACTTTGGATTGAAATTGAAAATCCGCCTGATTGAAATTTTCAGCAATTTTCTGGGCTGTCTGCTCGACTGCCTTAATTGATTTCTTGGCAGATATGGCTGGACTATCTTGCAGGACATTATCTGAAAAATAGTTCAGGAAGGTGCCATTGTACTTAATCCGCTTTTCGATCAAATGGTATTTACGGGTTTGGAGGTTGAGAATCAAGGCCTCGTCGGGTGCTGATCCTGCACTTGGCAGATTGTTCTGCGTGAGTTTCAAAGGGCTGTCACTTTCTGCACCGACATGGACTAGATTTTCACGGAGTGAAATCCGCAAGAAAGCAAACTGCTCTACCCCATTTTTCTCAAAACGGACGAAAACTAGATCATTGGTTTTGAGATTTTCAGAAATGGAAAATTCTTCCTTCCAAAGTTTGGCAATGGCAACTGAACTAGCCAATAAATCGTCTGATAGGTAGTCAAGAAAGGGGCTTTCAGCCCCCAATTGCCCTGTTTTTGCCTCGTCCGAATAGGAGCGCTCAATCTTCTTGCGCAAATATTCTTCAATCTTCGGCGTAATCGTCAACAATTTGTCCGCCAAGACTAATTCGGTATCTTCTGGACTAAACTGGTGAATAACAGCTTCTTTAATGTAGATATCCATAGAGATTAAGCCTCATAGAGTGGGAAAGCATCTGTCAAAGCGCGAACTTCCTGACGTACTTCTTCAAGATCTGCTTCATTATGCTCGTTTTCCAAGGCTTTCACGGTCAATTCAGCCACCTTGCGGGCTTCTGCAACACCGAATCCACGGGCTGTGATGGCTGCAGAACCAATCCGGATACCACTTGTCTTAAATGGTGAGAGGGTTTCAAATGGAATTGAGTTTTTATTCAAGGTAATATGTACTTCATCCAAGAGATGTTGAGCGACTTTACCGTTTTCTACCACTTGGGTGACATCTACAAGAAAGAGATGGTTGTCTGTTCCACCAGTAATGACACGGAATTTATCATGAGCCAAGAAAACTTCAGCCATTGCTTTGCTGTTTTCGATCACTTTTTGAGCATATTCCTTAAAGGCAGGATCCAAGACTTCCTTAAATGCAACCGCTTTGGCAGCAATAACGTGCTCAAGCGGACCACCTTGGATTCCAGGGAAAATAGCTGAATTGATTTTCTTTGCCAAGTCCTCATCATTGGTCAAAATCAAACCACCACGAGGACCGCGAAGGGTCTTGTGGGTCGTCGTTGTCGTGATATGGGCATAAGGAACAGGATTTGGGTGTAAACCTGCTGCAACCAGTCCAGCGATATGTGCCATATCAACCATCAGCTTAGCCCCAACGCTATCTGCAATTTCACGGAATTTAGCAAAATCAATGATACGAGAATAGGCAGAAGCCCCTGCAACGATCAATTTTGGTTGTGCTTCTTGAGCTTGGGCTAAGAGGGCATCATAGTCAAGCAAGCCTGTTTCTTTATCGACATTATAGGCAACAAAATTGTAGGTCTTACCAGAGAAGCTGACAGCTGCACCGTGGGTCAAGTGTCCACCAGCTGCTAGATCCATCCCCATGACGGTATCGCCCGGCTCAATCAATGCCATGTAGGCTGCGCAGTTGGCTTGACTACCAGAATGAGGTTGTACGTTGGCAAATTTCGCACCAAAAATTTCTTTGGCACGTTCAATCGCAAGGCTTTCCACAATGTCTACGCACTCGGTACCTCCGTAGTAACGGCGAGCTGGGTAGCCTTCAGCATATTTATTGGTCAAGATAGACCCTTGTGCTGCCATAACGGCTTTTGAAACAACATTTTCTGAAGCAATCAACTCAATATTGTGCTGTTGGCGCTCTTCTTCTGCGGAAATGGCATCCCATAGTTCCTTGTCGTAAGCCTTGTAATCTTCTTTATCAAAAATCATGCGTTTTCTCCTTTAAACTTGAGTTCTGGTAGCTGTGCGAGAATGTCCTCGCGAGTGATAGCGCCTTGGCGTAAAATCTGGGCTTCCTCTCCTGACAAGTCCAATATCGTTGAATCCTGCCCTGTTAGGAAGTCATCATCTTTTACCCCCACGACCTCGCCATGGAAGTCTTGCATAATCTGGTCAAACAAGACACCGCTTGTTCGACCCGTGATATTAGCAGACGGCCCAATCAGAGGCCCAAATGTTTGTATCAAGTCGCGCGTAACAGGGTGACTTGGGACACGAAAACCTACGGTTTTCATGCCTGAATTAACCCAGTGCGGAACTTGTTCATTTGCTTGTAAAATAATGGTCAAGGGACCCGGTAAAAAATTCTGGAAAAGATCGGCAAGATAGGCTGGCTGATCCTTAGAAAAAGCTAGAATATCCTCTAAACTGGCAACGTTCAGATTCATTGCCTTATCGAGCGGACGTTGCTTGAGTTGGTAAACGTTTCGGACAGCTTGTTCGTTGAGTGCCCGTCCAAATAAACCGTAGACGGTCTCTGTCGGAAGCACCACTGCTTCGCCTGCTTCTAATCGCTTCGCAATCCGTTCATCCATCATCGACCACCACCATTCTATCTTGTCCAAAGTGATCTTTTAGGACACGAACGTGTTTATCTGGCAGAGCGGATTGAAAGAGCTCTTTGACCTCTTGTCCTTGCTTATAGCCAATTTCAAGGTAGATTTTCCCCCCCTCGGCTAGAAAGTGCGCTACTCCTGCTGCGATTTCTCGATAGATAGCAAGACCGTCTTCGGCTGCAAATAGGGCTAAGTGAGGCTCGGAGTGAAGTACGTTTAAGCCGACTTCAGCTTCATCTTGTCGTGAAATATAAGGGGGATTGGAAACGATAAGATCGTACTTCCCACTGATGTTCTCCCAGACATTGGACTGGATAAGATCAAGTTGAACCTGATGCTGTTCTCTATTCTCCTTTGCAACAGCAAGAGCATCTAGCGAAATATCAGAGGCTGTCACGCGCCAGCTGGCTCTACTATGAGCCAGTGCAATCGCAATTGCCCCACTTCCTGTACCTATATCGAGTACTGAGAGGTCTTCTCTAGGATTTTCAGCTAGGATCAACTCAACCAACTCCTCCGTCTCAGGACGAGGAATCAGCACCCGCGGATCCACCAGTAATTCCAAACCGTGAAACTCGGCTTTTCCGATAATATAATGGGCAGGATAATGCTCAAGCAACTGCTGGAAAATGTCGGCTAACAGAACCTTATCCTCTGCTGTGACCTCTTTGGTTAGCAGAAAGACAAACTCCGTCAGAGTCAGCCCTTTCACCCTGCGAAAGGTATAGGCTAGGCTTTCTGCTTCTTCTCCAACTTCCTCCAACTTGCTTTCATAGCTTGAGAACAATTGAGCATAGTTCATTATTTGTTCAACTCTTCTAATTTCTGTGTTTGATCATAGAGCACCAAGGCATCAATCACTTCATCCATTTTCCCAGATAAGATGATATCTAGTTTCTGCAAGGTCAAGCCGATACGATGGTCGGTCACACGGTTTTGGGGGAAATTATAGGTTCGAATCCGCTCCGAACGATCCCCTGTACCAATGGTCGACTTCCGCTCGGCGTCCTGCTCATCTTGAGCAATTTGTGCAAAGTGATCTGCCACACGCGCACGGATAACCTTCATTGCCTTATCACGGTTTTTCTGCTGGGTACGTTCTTCCTGCATCTCGACCTTGATATTCGTCGGTAGGTGGACAATCCGCACCGCTGTTGCAACCTTATTGACGTTCTGACCACCTGCCCCAGAGGCGTGGTAAATGTCAATCCGCAAGTCTTTCGGGTCAATGTCATACTCGACTTCTTCGATTTCTGGCATAATCAAGACCGTTGCTGTCGAGGTATGTACCCGTCCCTGGCTCTCGGTCACAGGTACACGCTGTACCCGGTGAGCGCCTGATTCATACTTCAACTTAGAGTACACCGATTGCCCCGATACCATGGCAACGACCTCCTTGATACCACCGACACCATTGTAAGAGGCCTCCATGACTTCAAAGCGCCAGCCTTGGCTTTCTGCGAATTTCTGGTACATGGTCAGCAGATCTCCTGCAAAGAGGGCTGCCTCATCTCCACCAGCTGCTCCACGGATTTCTAGGATAATATTCTTGTCATCATTCGGATCTTTAGGCAGGAGCAAAATTTTCAACTTTTCTTCATAGGCTTCCTTATCCGCCTTGGCTGTTTTAAGTTCTTCCTTAGCCATTTCTTCTAGTTCTGCATCACCAGACGCATCCTTGATCATCTCTTCTGCATCGACGATACTTTGAAGGACTTTCTTGTACTCGCGGTAAGCGGTCACCGTATCACGGGTTGCTGCTTCTTCCTTTGATAGTTCCATAAAACGCTTGGTATCGCTGACCACAGCGGGGTCACTCAGCAATTCTCCGAGCTCCTCATAGCGGTCTTCCACCGCCTGTAATTGATCATAAATATTCATCTTTTCTCCTATCTTTCTGGTCTAAAATAGTGCCTACGACACACAGGGATATAGGTTTCGTTACCCCCGATTTGAATCTGCTCTCCCTCATAGACAGGTTCGCCATCCACTGTCCGCAAGACCATGGTAGCTTTTTTCGAGCAATATTGACAGATGGTTTTAATTTCATCCAGCTTATCTGCTAATAGCAGTAAGTGCTTGGAGCCTTCAAATAAGTCATTGCGAAAATCATTTTTAAGACCAAATGCCATGACTGGCACTTTCAGTTCATCCACCACGCGGGCAAAATCATAGACATGCTGTTTGGTTAAAAATTGAGCTTCATCAATCAAGACACAGTAGGGTTTCAAAGACAAGCCAGCGATATAATCATAGACATTCATTTCTTCTGTGATAGCAATCGCTTCTCGCTGCATACCGATACGACTTGCGACAACTCCAACGCCTGCGCGTGTATCAAGGGCTGACGTCATGATGACCACATTCTTGCCCTGCTCCTCGTAGTTATGCGCTACCTTTAAAATTTCAATGGTCTTTCCAGAATTCATGGAGCCATATTTAAAATAAAATTGAGCCACTTTCTTCTTCCAATCTATCAAACTCACTCATTCCATTCTACCATAAATTTGATAAATACGATACTAGAGAAAAAGAAAAAACGTTTCCGTTCGGCTATCGCATTCCTTGCGAATATGCTATACTAGTCCTAGAAAAGAAAAAGGAGAATCTTATGCCATTTGTACGAATTGATTTATTTGAAGGACGCACGGAAGAACAAAAAATCGCCCTCGCGCGTGAAGTTACCGAGGTGGTCTCCCGTAATACCAATGCCCCTAAAGAAGCCATCCATGTCATCATCAAGGACATGCCAGAAGGCAGCTACTTCCCCCATGGTGAGATAAAACGCAAGGGTTAAGTGATTGGGCACTCTTCAAAAAAGAAAGATGAGAAAAGGAACAAATGCTTGCTCCTTTTTTCTTTTTCTACTCCACTATGCTTGATTGAATCCTTTCTTCTTCAATCAGGATCAGGCGTCCACCTCTTTTTAAGTGACCATAGGTGTTAAAACCTGTCACGCGTCCATAGTTGAGTTGAATCCCAAAATAATCAGCTGAAAAATCGTTGTCATGATCGTGACCACAGTAGACAGCCTTTATCTTGGTATGAAGGTAGAGACGACTAAACAAGCCCGTATTTAATCCTGGACAGTTGATCTCTTCATCTTGATGACCGACTGCTAATCCCATTTGCTTAGCTCGGTTGTATTCCTCCAGCGGAATATGGATAAATAGCTGGCTGATCCCGTCAAAGCCTTTCTCATTTTCAACCAGCCAGTCGATCTGCTGGGGTTCTATAAAACCATATTCTCCAAAAGAGTATGTATCATAATCGCCCGAATCAATAAAATATAGCCTGTGGGATACTCCACCATCTTGAAATTCAACATAATAGTTCAAACGCCCGTCCGCCCGAAACAATGCTTGTGGCGTAACAAAATGAGGCTGTTCTAGCAGGATAAGATTTAGTGCTTCTCGGTCAAAGTCGGCTTCAGAATCATGGTTCCCAAAGGTTACTGCAAAGGGAAGCTCAAAAGCATTGATAAAGGCTAGCACTTCCCTAAATGTCACCAGACTCTCCTTTGCCAAGCTCCAAATTAAATCGCCAGTTATGGCAATCAAATCAGGACTGTGTTCGTCCACAAGTCGAGTGATCAGCTCTTTGGTCGCAGCATCTCCTCGTTGGGAGTCTGGGTGTATGTCTCCGAAATGCAAATCGGTTAATTGAAGAATTTTAAACATTGCTATCTATCCTTTTCTTTTGTCTTTGTTTTTTCAAATCTCTTAATTACCTAGTTTCAAATGAAATTACTTAATCAATCAAAAGTCGCCATTTGTAGAATTGAGTTCAGCCTAAAACCTCGGAAAAAGAGACATAACTGTTTCAGCTTCAGCTGATTACAGGTATGGCTCCCTTTAGGGGGACGCAACTGTTGCAACTTTAGTTGCTTCCACAGTCTAGGAATAGACTGTGGAAGGTTGGAGATAGAACGAGCGAAACTCGTGTCAAACGCCCTCGTATCTCATGTAATTGAACTCGGACTAAGCACTGTGTGAAAAAGAGACGCAGATGTTCTAGCTTTAGCTAGTTACATCTGCGGCTCCCTTTAGGGATAAATACTCCTAGCTCTAAAGGTATAGTATACCTTTAGAGGCGGGAAATAGAAGTTTGCGAAGCAAACTCTCTCTAATCTCTGCGTCGTATTTCCTATGTTTTCACTGTGTGCTTCTAACGTCCTCGTATCTTAACTGAACACGCCCTAAACTCTGTGCGAAAAAGAGAAATCTTATCGGGTGCAAGACACCCTGCTTCAATTTCCTATTTTCTACCATTTGTCAAGTATTTCAATGGTTTTCGGGTAAAAAATTTATAAAGTTACTTGATATTATCCTCCATGCTCTCCATGTTTTCGCTGTGAGTTTTTAACGGGCTTTGTATCTTAGATTTTCACCATATCTTCTTCTTTGACATAGAGGAGAATTTTATTATCTGTATCTAGTTGCTGGTAGGAGCGATTTAGGCGATCTAAATAAATCATCTGATTGCCTATTTTTATATCATACCGTACAATCGAGCCTAACATGGAACTCCCCATAATTTCTCCCTCGACCTGATAGGCATCAGCTAAGGGATCCGGACTGAAAATTTCAGGGCGGATGGCTACGAAAGATGCTCCTTGTAGAGGAGATTTGAAAATGTCATAGAAAGCCTCAGCATTGAGCAGATTATAACTGCCGATAAACTTGGCGATAAACTCTGATTTCGGATGCTTGTAGATGTCATTGGGCTCTCCTTCTTGAGCGATACAACCGTCCTTTAAGATATAGATATAATCACTTAGCGCCATCGCTTCTTCCTGATCGTGGGTGACCAAAATCATGGTTATTCCCAATTCATACTGTAAACGCCTTAGTAATTTTTGTATACTCTTTCTAATTTGGGCGTCTAGCGCACTTAGCGGTTCATCTAATAGCAACACTTTCGGCTTTGTCACCAAAGCCCTCGCCAAGGCTACGCGTTGTTGCTGACCACCTGAAAGCTCTCTTGGAAGTGCTGTCTCTTTTCCCTCAAGCCCAACTAGCTGAATCATTTCCTGCACGGAAGCATTGGCTTCCTGTTTATCAATCTTTTTCATATCCAGTCCGAAACGGATATTGTCTTGGACAGTCATATTTGGAAAGAGGGCATAATTTTGAAATACCATCCCGATTTTTCGTTCATTTGGAGGTAGCTGGTCAACCCTTTTTCCATCAATTATAATCTCTCCCCCCTCGATAGGATGGAGACCGACAATGCTACGCAGCAAGGTACTTTTCCCACAACCACTTGGTCCGAGTAGGGTTGTGATGGTCTTTTCCTGAATCCTTAGATCCAAGGACTTTAGAACTTCCTTACCATTAAATTTTTTAACCAATTGATTTACTTGTATATAACTCATCCCTTAGCCCTCCTGACGTCCAGAATTTGCTCTCAAAACAATGAGAGCAACCACTGCAAGCAAAATGAAATAAGATCCTACAATAGCACTTGAAAAATGACCATTTTTCTTTATATTTTCCATCAAAAAGATTTGTACTGTTTTAAATCTTGCCCCCAGTAACATATTGATGACTACGAACTCACCAAATAGGACTGAAAAACTCAAAAGGGCGGATACCTTAATACTGTGCATCATACTAGGTAGGATGATGGTCTTGAATGTTATCATCTTAGTAGCACCCAGCACTTCTGCCGCTTCATTTAATTGAATCACATCTATATTTCTCAAACTATTCCGAATGCCTTGATACATAAAGGGCAGCGTACTCGTGAAATAGGTACCTGCAACCACAAAGAGCATAGGGAGCGGACTATCCGCATAAGCCTTTAGCAGACCGACACTTAAAATGATGCCCGGCATTGCGTAACTTCCGACAATGGCCCATTTTATAAAGCGCTCTAATCTCGGATAAAAAAGGATAATCCCATAGATGGCAGGAACCATGATGAACACTGCTGCAATGACGACCCCTCCAACCAGCAGCAAGGAACGTAGCATTGATTGGAGAAAATCAACCCTCAAGAATAGGTCACTGTACCATTTTAAGGTCAGGCTTTCTGGTAGAATCGTATGGCTCCAATTACTAGAAAGGGAGTAGAATAAGGTGGCGAGTAGCGGCACCGTCAAATACATGCAGGACAATAGTAGACTAATGCGTCGTATGGACTTTTTCATTCCTATCCCTCCTTCCCCTATTCATTAACCATTCGCCAATCAACATATTTACTAATAGAATAAATGCCAAAATAATAGATAAGGTCGAAGCGATTTCAGGTCTCGCAATCACATCTCCTGCCACTGTTGTCGCAATACGAACGGATACTATATTATAGGTACTCCCCGTTAGAGCATAGACCGAAGCATAGGCGCCCATTGCATTGGCAAACATAATCGTAAACACTCCAAATAAACCGGGGGAAATAATGGGGAGACCGATATATCTCCAGTATTGAAAATCACTAGCCCCCAAGATTGCGGCGGCTTCTTTCCAGTGTTTATCCAAATGATCAAATACCGGATATAATAACATGATTCCTAAAGGTAATTGAAAATAGATATAGATGAGTGACAACCCGTCCCTACTATATAAATTAAAATGCTCAAGTAGATTCAGACCGAGCAACTGGTCTAGCAATACAAGAATACCAGTATTCCCAAGTAAAATAATAAAAGCAAAGGCTAGCGGAATCCCCGCAAAATTACTCGTTAAATTTGCCAGAACGAGTATATTATTTTGGAATCTTTTTGATTTTTCCTTAATGACATCCACCGAAATAGTAGCTAAAAGGAGTGCAATCATGCTGGATACTACTGAAATAACAATCGAATTTCGAAAAGCCATCAGATAGATAGATTTTGAAAAGATTTCAAGATAATTGTCCAGTGTAAAGGTACCCTGTGCAGTTGATTGAAAACTATTCAGTAACATGATAGCAAATGGATAGACCAAAAAGGCGGCTATAAAAAGAAATAAGATACTGATACTAACGATAAATAGTGACTTTTCTTTCACATTCTCCCTCCCAAAGTATTACAAACCACTATCAAACAATCACGCTCCGTCGTGAGACCCTAATACTCTATAAAATCAAAATCTGGAACTGTTTAAAAACCTCCACTGGAGCTTTTTAAACAGCAAGGCGAGTTAAGGACGTCAGATTTTGATTTTTGACGAATATAAGATACAAAACTCGCTATATCCCTCACAGTTCACTCCTTATCCGTAAGGGAGCATAGCCGCAACGGCTACAAAACAAAGAAATCCAAGTGCGCTATCTTGCCCCTATGAGATTTACCCCTAAGGAGCCATATCCGTAAGTAGCTAAAGCTGAAACGCCTGCTAAAGGCTTCCATCCCTTTTTGACAAGTAGCCCTTAAACCCATTGAGGCAGGGCTTGAGCCCAGCCTCAATGACTGTACAAAAGAAACGATGAATTTGAAAGCAGTTATCCTTTTCCAAGAAGTTTATTCCGATATTATTGTAGCAATGCTGAAATCTCTTCCTGCCATTTTTGCGGTAATTCCTTTAGGGTTTCATTCCAAGCGTCAGAATCCTTAACAGGAGTTACATTTTTATACATTTCATCCGGCAACAATTTCTCTTTAGCTTCGTCTGAAATAGTGGCATTCTTCCGAATCGGTTTTGCATATCCTTTTGCTAAGTTATCCTGCCCCTCATCAGATAGGATAAATTCACGAGCTAGGGCAGCAGCATGCGGATTCTTAGCATGTTTATTGATAACAGTCGCATAACCGCTCATTACTGATGAATCTTCTGGTATCGTGATATCAAATCTGCCCTTATCAATTTGGTCGCGATAGTTTAAGGCATTGAAATCCCAGATCAACACTACCTCATGCTCTCCCTTTTCAATGGTAGCAAGATCGGGAGAGGTGGTTACTATACGCCCTTCTTTCGCCAACTTCTTAAAAAAGTCGATCCCCGGTTGCAGGTTCTTCTCATCACCACCAAAGGCATAGCTAGCTGCTAGGACAGCAAATTGAGCTTGGTTCGCTTTTTCAACATCACCTACCGTTACTTTAAAATCACCATTTTTGAGATCCTCCCAAGATTTGGGTGGGTTTTTAACGCTTTTCGTATCGCTCATAAATGCCATTGTGCCGGTGTAACCAATAATCCATCTTCCCTCCTTGTCTTTCGCCCATTCAGGAATCTCGTCAAAGTACGAAGTTTTATAGCCTACTACCAAATCCCTCTCGACTGCCAATGAACCAAAAGCGATTCCGACATCTCCAATATCCCCAGAGGCATTTTTCTTTTCACTCTCGAACTTGGCTAACTCTTCTGCCGAAGACATATCTGTATCGCTATGCTTGATGCCATACTTTTCATCCAAATCCTCCCAGGTTTCCTTCCAATTTGCCCAACTATCAGGCATTCCTAAGGAGTTTACTTGGCCCTCTTCTTTTGCTTTCACTACCAATTCTTCTAGCGAAATACCATTTAAATCGAGATCACTTTTTTCCGTAGAAGCTGTACTGCTGCAACCCGCTAATGCCAAGGCTGCCAACGTCACTAAAACTGTTCTTTTTACCATTTTTAAACCTCTTTTATGAAATAGTTAGTTGATATTAGACTTGTCTCTAAATGAAATGAATTAGTGAGTAAGTCCACTATCAGTCTAACAATAAATGATAAATTCTAGATAAAGAGGTTGTAATTATTTTGTTAAAGTTGAAAAATCCTACAAAAATAGTGAGCTATCAATTGAAAAAGAGTTGAATTTTTCTCACTCCTTGGATTTTAGAAGCTAACTTGTGAAAGGAGCAAAGACTACTCCCTCAATTTAAAACAAGAAGAGACTCCTTTTCCTCTCTGACATATATTTATTGGGTTAAATAATAATCAAACTGCTATTTAAAAAACTGGAATAAAAAAAGAAGATTGTTTTATAGCCGTTTAGTTTATTTTTAGTACTAGCTCAAACAGTCTGGGGAGAGACTGTTTGAGATGGGAAATAAAGAAAACGAAGTTTTCGTCAAAACAGTCTGGGGAGAGACTGTTTGAGATGGGAAATAAAGAAAACAAAGTTTTCGTCAAAACAGTCTGGGGAGAGACTGTTTGAGATGGGAAATAAAGA
>NZ_MSJL01000016.1 GCF_001921825.1 Streptococcus acidominimus | reverse complement strand
GAATAAGCAAACAATTTCTAACTTTTCTTCTACTGATTTTGGACTTCTTTTGGACATGTGAAAACTCCCCTTATAGTGTCTAGTGAATTTTTGTTTTTTCACTGTCCACTATATGGGGAGTATATCAAATTGATAGGAGTTTTTCCTCACTCTTTTTTGCCACTTCAACATCAATTTTCATTTCCAATACGACTGATAAAATGGTATACTGTAATGGAAAACGCTTTAAAAGGAGTATGTCATGGTAAATTTGAAAGAGCAGGTCGGTTTGAAAGCAGCAGAATTTGTGACAGATGGGATGATCGTTGGTCTGGGTACAGGCTCAACTGCCTACTATTTTGTTCAAGAGCTAGGACGTCGTGTCCAAGAAGAGGGGCTTTCAATCCTTGGTGTCACGACTTCCAATGCGACATCAGAGCACGCTGCCTCTCTCGGTATTCCCCTAAAATCAATTGATGAAGTTCCTTATGTAGACATCACGGTTGACGGTGCTGATGAAGTGGATGCTGCCTTTAATGGGATTAAGGGTGGGGGTGCTGCCCTTCTCATGGAAAAGATTGTGGCAGTAAATAGTAAAGAGTGTATCTGGATCGTTGATGAATCAAAGGTTGTTGATACCTTGGGGGCTTTTAAATTACCAGTTGAAGTCGTTCAGTATGGGGCAGAAAATTTATTTAAAAGCTTTGAAGAAAAAGGCTACCGTCCAAGCTTCCGTATGAAAGATGGTGTGAAACTCGTGACAGATATGAAAAACTATATCATTGATTTGGATTTAAGAGAGATTCCTGACGCAGTTGCCCTATCCAATGAATTAGACCATACCGTTGGGGTCGTAGAGCATGGGCTCTTTATCCAGCTGGTATCAAAGGTTATCGTAGGCTATCCAGATGGTCCCCGCTTCCTTGAAAAGCGCTAATACGCCACAAAAAGCCACAGCTTCCTTTAGTAACTGTTGCTGTCCATTGAATTATCATTCTCTTGATTTGCAAGAAGTGTCCTCTATCAAGCGCTTTTCCAAGACATGACTGGGAAAGCGTTTTTGTGTTATAATAGAGATACTCATTTATTAAAAGGAATTAGAGGAGAAAGAGATGGCAAAGTTTAAACGTATGCATGTCGTTGTTTTAGATTCTGTGGGGATTGGTGCGGCACCTGATGCAGATCAGTTTTTTAATGCAGGTGAGCCAGATACAACCTCGGATACTCTGGGACACATTTCAGAAAGAGCGGGTTTGAGTGTGCCCAATATGGCTAAAATTGGACTTGGAAATATTGAGCGTGATACACCACTTCAAACGGTCGCAGCCGAAGAAAATCCAACAGGTTATGTGACAAAGCTAGAAGAAGTATCGCGTGGAAAAGATACCATGACTGGTCATTGGGAAATCATGGGGTTGAATATCACAGAGCCATTCGATACCTTCTGGGATGGTTTTCCAGAAGAGCTTCTTCAACAAATCGAAGCATTTTCAGGACGAAAAATTATTCGTGAGGCCAATAAACCCTATTCGGGAACAGCTGTCATTGATGACTTTGGTCCCCGCCAAATGGAGACAGGCGAGCTGATCGTCTACACCTCGGCTGACCCTGTACTTCAAATTGCAGCCCATGAGGACATCATTCCGCTGGAGGAACTCTACAAGATTTGTGAATATGCGCGTTCGATTACTCTTGAGCGTCCATCCTTACTGGGACGCATCATTGCTCGCCCCTATATCGGAACTCCCGGTCATTTCTCACGGACTGCCAATCGTCATGACTATGCCGTTTCTCCTTTTGCCCCAACAGTCTTAGATAACTTGAAAGCAGCGGGCATTGACACCTACGGTGTTGGAAAAATTAATGACATTTTCAACGGTGCAGGAATTTCCCATGATATGGGACACAATAAGTCAAACAACCACGGTGTTGACAATTTAATCAAGGTCTTGCAAAATGAGGACTTTATCGAGGGCTTGTCCTTTACCAACCTAGTTGATTTTGATGCGGTCTATGGACACCGCCGCGATACAGAAGGCTACCGTGATTGCTTAGAAGAATTTGATGCGCGCCTACCAGAAATAATCGCTCATCTTCGTGAGGATGATCTTCTCATGATTACAGCAGACCACGGAAATGATCCGACCTATGTCGGAACAGACCATACACGTGAGTATGTTCCCCTGTTCATCTTTGGAAAGTCACTAAAAGCAGCTGGTCATCTTCCAATTGGGCACTTTGCCGATATTTCAGCAACCATTGCTGATAACTTTGGTGTTGCAAAGAGCCAGATTGGGGATAGTTTCCTAGAAAAATTGGTATAGGGGAGAAAAGAAGCCCTAGACCAATTCTTATAGCAGAAATAGCAAGATGAATAGTATTTTATTGAAGAAGATCTCGCTATTTTGTGGAAGAAAGGACATCTGTCGGTAGTTAGTTCTATTGAAAAGAGTAGTGCCATAGTAAGTATCAAAAGCCATAGAGGCTATAAATAATAAGGAGAAGAGTAACATGTCATTGATGGAAAAAATTCAAGAAACGAAGAGTTTTTTGGAAGCACAAGGTCTTACAGCACCAGAATTTGGTTTAATTTTGGGATCAGGTTTGGGAGAATTAGCTGATGAAGTGGAAAATGCTATTGTCATCGATTATGCAGATATTCCAAACTGGGGAAAATCGACTGTTGTGGGTCACGCTGGGAAATTGGTCTATGGAGACTTGGCTGGTAAGAAAGTCTTGGCTCTTCAGGGACGTTTCCACTATTATGAGGGCAATCCAATGGAGGTTGTGACCTTCCCAGTTCGTGTCATGAAAGCCTTAGGCTGCCAGAGCATGATTGTGACCAATGCGGCAGGCGGAATTGGCTATGGTCCAGGAACCCTTATGGTGATTAAGGATCATATTAACATGACGGGGACTAACCCGTTGATGGGGGAGAATCTGGATGAATTTGGTCCACGTTTCCCAGATATGTCTGATGCTTACAGCAAGGCATATCGCGCGAGAGCCAAAGACATTGCAGCGAGTATCGGAGTGAAAGTTGAAGAGGGCGTTTATCTTGGGGTATCTGGTCCGACTTATGAAACACCAGCAGAAATTCGTGCCTATCAAACCATGGGGGCGTCTGCGGTCGGAATGTCGACAGTCCCAGAAGTTATCGTGGCTGTGCATTCAGGTATGAAAGTTCTAGGTATCTCCGCCATTACCAACTACGCAGCAGGCTTCCAAAGCTCACTAAATCATGAAGAAGTGGTCGAAGTAACAACGCGCATCAAGGAAGACTTTAAAGGTCTGGTCAAAGCGATCTTGGCAGGATTATAAGGAGAGAAAGATGTCTATTCATATTGGAGCAAAGGTCGGTGAGATTGCTGACAAGATTCTATTGCCGGGAGATCCCTTACGGGCAACATTTATCGCGGAAAACTTCTTAGAAGATGCTGTTCTTTTCAACGAAATCCGTGGTATGTATGGCTATACTGGGATCTATAAAGGGGAGCGTGTCAGTGTTATGGGGACGGGGATGGGGATGCCCTCTATTTCAATCTATGCGCGTGAGTTGATTGTGGATTATGGTGTAAAACGCCTGATTCGTGTCGGTACAGCAGGCTCACTCAATCCGGATGTACATGTCCGTGAGTTGGTTCTTGCACAAGCAGCAGCGACCAATTCAAATATTATCCGCAATGACTGGCCCATGTATGACTTCCCGCAGATCGCCAGTTTCAACTTGTTGGATAAGGCCTATCATATTGCCCAAGATTTGGGGATGAAAACGCATGTTGGGACAGTCTTGTCAACCGACCTCTTTTATTCAAAATTCTTTGAGCAACATCTAGCATTAGGGAAGATGGGAGTTCATGCTGTGGAAATGGAAGCAGCAGCCCTTTATTACCTCGCAGCTCAACATGGTGTAGAGGCGCTTGGCATCATGACCATTTCGGATAGCTTGGTCAATCCTGATGAGGATACGACAGCGCAAGAACGTCAAACAACTTTTACGGACATGATGAAAGTGGGACTAGAAACGCTGATTGCGGAATAGCATAAATAAAACATACTCTTAGAAATGTCAGGTTGAAGAAAAAGTCCATTTTAGATAATTTTCTTCAACCTTTTTTATTTTAAATCAAACGCAAAAAATTCTTAGAAACGCTGCTATATCTGAACTTCTAAGAGTTTTTGTTCTTTGGTAAACAAGCTCTAAAATTACAATTTTTCTTTTACAGATAGGGTTTGTCTACATTCTGAAACCGTCCACTGGACTGACTCGCCTTTACATTTTCAAGCTCGTGAAAAAACCGTCCACTGGACGGTTTTTTTAGGCTAGGTTATTGCCTTTTTGGATAAAGTATAGTATAATATAGTAGAAAGCGTTTCCAAAAATATCGGAAAACTTGCACGTATATTTCTATCTAAACGTGAAAATAAAGGAGTTAACAGAAGCATGATCAATCTACAAAATTTTGTTCAAACCATGTATGCAAAGCGTATCGAGGATTGCTCGGATCAGGAATTGTACTATGCCTTGCTGGCATTTACCAAGCAGCGTAGTGAAGCCAAGTGCACCAATGGTCAAAAGAAGAAAGTTTATTATATTTCAGCTGAATTTTTGATTGGGAAACTCTTGTCGAATAACCTCATCAATTTAGGTCTGTATGACGAGGTGAAACATCAGCTAGCAGAAGCTGGTAAGGATTTGATTACGATTGAAGAAGTAGAGATGGAGCCGTCTCTAGGAAATGGGGGCTTGGGTCGTCTGGCAGCTTGCTTCCTCGATTCCATTGCCAGTCTTGGATTGAATGGAGACGGTGTGGGTCTAAACTATCATTTTGGTCTGTTCCGTCAGCTGTTCCAGTACCACCAGCAGTCAGCTGTGCCCAATGAATGGATTACACCGCGTTCTTGGTTGACAGAATCTCCGATTACCTATCAGGTACCATTTGCGCATTTTACCTTGACATCAAAGCTCTACGATATTGATGTGCCAGGCTATAAGACCGAAAAGAAAAATCGCCTACGCCTGTTTGATCTGGCTTCTGTTGATGATAATATTATCGATGACGGCATTGACTTTGACATGGACGATATTTTCCGTAATTTGACCCTGTTCCTTTATCCTGATGACTCGACAGACCAAGGAAAAATCCTGCGGATTTTCCAACAGTATTTTATGGTATCAAATGCAGCACAGTTGTTGATTGATGAAGCAGTAGCCAAAGGTTCTAACCTGCATGATTTGGCGGACTATGCTGTGGTGCAGATCAATGATACCCATCCGTCGCTTGTGATTCCAGAATTGATTCGTCTCTTGGAAATCCGTGGCATTTCCTTTGATGAGGCGGTAGAGATTGTCAAGAGCATGACAGCCTATACCAACCATACCATCTTGTCTGAAGCCTTGGAAAAATGGCCGCTTGACTTCTTGAAGAAGGTTGTTCCTCATTTGGTACCGTTTATTGAAGAATTGGATCGCCGTGCTAAAGCAATGGTGGACAATCCAGCAGTTAACATCATTGACGAACACGGTCGTGTCCACATGGCGCACATGGATATTCATTATGGATATTCTATCAACGGGGTTGCAGCTCTTCACACCGAGATTTTGAAATCATCAGAACTCAAGGCTTTCTATGAATTGTATCCTGATAAATTCAACAACAAGACCAACGGCATCACCTTCCGTCGCTGGCTCATGCATGCAAATCCACGCTTGGCACATTACTTGGATGAAGTGATTGGTCATGATTACCACCGTCGTGCAGAAGCGCTAGAGGCTTTGCTCGCCTATAAAGATGATACAGCCTTCAAGCAGGAGTTGGAAAAGATTAAACACCACAACAAGCGAAAATTGCAACGCCATATTGCCCAGACACAGGGAGTGGAAGTGAATCCGGATTCTATTTTTGATGTACAAATCAAGCGAATGCATGAATACAAGCGTCAGCAAATGAATGTCTTGTACGTCATTCATAAGTATTTGGACATCAAGGCAGGTAATATTCCAGCCCGTCCCTTGACTGTTTTCTTCGGAGGAAAAGCAGCACCTGCCTACACGATTGCCCAAGATATTATCCATTTGATTTTGGTCTTGTCACAAGTGATTCAGCACGATCCTGAAGTTAGCCCACATTTACAATTGGTGATGATTGAAAACTACAACGTCACTGAAGCAAGTTTCATCATTCCAGCGGCTGATATTTCAGAGCAAATTTCCCTTGCCTCTAAGGAAGCATCCGGTACAGGAAATATGAAATTTATGCTCAATGGTGCCTTGACCATTGGTACAGATGATGGTGCCAATGTGGAAATTCATGAGCTGGTTGGTGATGATAATATCTACATCTTTGGTCAAGATAGCCAGACAGTCATTGATCACTATGCGCACGGTAGCTATCATCCATACAGCTTCTATGAGAAAGAAAGCATTCGTCCCTTGATTGACTTTATCACAAGCGACCTCGTACGCCAAGCTGGGGGAATTGATGAGCGCTTGTGGCGATTGCAAGATAACCTCAAGCACAATGACCACTTTATGACCCTCCTAGACTTGGAAGAATACATTGCGACCAAGGAACGGATGCTAGCAGATTACGAAGATCGTGACGCATGGCTAGAAAAAGTAGTCGTCAACATTGCGAAAGCCGGCTTCTTCTCCAGCGACCGCACGATTGAGCAATATAACGAAGACATTTGGCATTTAAATTAAGATACAAAGCCCGTTAAAAACTCAAAGCGAAAATAGGAAATACTCCTAGAAGCTACTGCTTCTAGGAGTATTTATCTTTTTCGCACAGAGTTTAGGGCGTGTTCAATTCCAAGATACGAGGGCGTTTGACACGAGTTTCACTCGTTCCATCTCCAACCTTCCACAGTCTATTCCTAGACTGTGGAAGCAACTCCTAGACAAAAAGACCAATCGAAGCAGGGTGTTTTGCACCCAATGAGATTGGTCTTTTTGTCAGAGAGTTGTAGCCCGAGTTCAATTATAAGATGTGAAGCCGTTAAAAAACCGACTGAAAAATAGGAAATACGACGCAGAAGCTAGTGAGAGTTTGCTTCGCAAACTTCTATTTCCCGCCTCCAAAGGTATCCCATACCTTTGGAGCTAGGAGTATTTATCTTTTTTCCGAGGTTTTAGGCTGAACTCAATTATACAAGATACAAGGGCGTTTGACACGAGTTTCACTCGTTTTATCTCCCACCTCCCACAGTCTATTCCTAGACTGTGGAAGCGAGCAAAGCAAAAATAGGAGTTTTGACGCAGAACTTTTAGACGAGAGTTTGCTTCGCAAACTTCTATTTCCCGCCTCCAAAGGTATCCCATACCTTTGGAGCTAGGAGTATTTATCTTTTTTCCGAGGTTTTAGGCTGAACTCAATTATACAAGATACAAGGGCGTTTGACACGAGTTTCACTCGTTCCATCTCCAATCTTCCCCAGTCTATTCCTAGACTGTGGAAGCGAGCAAAGCAAAAATAGGAGTTTTGACGAGTGAAAAGCTCCTGTGGAGGTTTTCAGCCTATTTCCTAAAGAATCAGCAGCAGCTAAAACTGAAACAGTTATCGCTCTTTTTTGCACAGCTCGTAGCCCGAGTTCAATTATACAAGACGAGTTAACGAAGTAATAAAAATATAAACTAAATGACTATACTTAGCAAGGTGAGATAACGACTTCAGAGTTCGTTTTTTGACGAGTATAAGAGCCCAGCTCTCCTCCTGTTTTCTATGCCCTCCTCTGACGAAAAAGAGAGTGTGTGGTATAATAGCTTCATGATAAAAAGACCGACTTCAGCCTATGTTCATATTCCTTTTTGTACCCAGATTTGCTACTATTGTGACTTTTCAAAGGTGTTTATCAAGAACCAGCCTGTTGATGACTATCTAGCGGCTCTGATGGAGGAGGTGCGGTTCTATGACTTGCCTCCGTTGAAAACCCTCTATATCGGTGGCGGGACACCTTCAGCCTTAACGGCTGTACAATTGGATTACTTGCTGACCAATCTGGAAGAGCTGCTTGATCTCTCCCAAATAGAAGAATTTACCATTGAGGCCAATCCCGGAGATTTGACGGAAGATAAAATTGCTGTTCTGGAAAAATCTAAGTGCAATCGGGTCTCGCTTGGTGTCCAGACCTTTGATGATCGCATGCTCAAAAAAATCGGTCGTTCTCACAATCAGGCACAGATTTATGAAACGATTAGCGCCTTAAAGGCTGCGAATTTCGATAATATTTCGATCGATTTGATCTATGCCCTACCTGGTCAGACTATGGCGCAGGTTAAAGACAATGTGGCGCGTGCCCTAGCGCTTGATATTCCTCATCTGAGCCTGTATAGCTTGATTTTGGAGAATCATACGGTCTTCATGAATCGGCAGCGCCGTGGCCACCTACACCTGCCTACCGAAGATGTCGAATCGGACATGTTCGAGTATATTCTGCAAGAATTGGAAAAAAATGGTTTTGAGCACTATGAGATTTCCAATTTCACCAAGCCGGGCTTTGAAAGTAGGCACAATCTTATGTACTGGGACAATGCGGAATATTTTGGGCTGGGAGCAGGAGCTTCTGGCTATCTAGGCGGTATGCGCTATCGCAATCGGGGACCCATTCAACATTATCTAAAATCCATTCGGGAAAAGGGACATGCGAGACTCCACGAAGAGCATTTGTCGCAGATCGAGCAGATGGAAGAAGAAATGTTTTTGGGCTTGCGGAAGAAAGCAGGCGTTTCCATTGCTGGTTTTGAAGCGAAATTTGAAACATCTTTTGAAAAATGCTATGGTCAAGTGGTAGCAGACTTGCAGAGTGAAGGCCTCATTCAGGAAGAAAATGGTTTTATCCGAATGACTAAAAAAGGGCTGTTTCTAGGCGATACTGTTGCAGAACGATTTATACTAGGAGAGGAATAATGGGGCTAGGTTATCAGGAAACCCTCACTCTGCCATTTGATATGATAGATGTTCAACAAGAATTGAAACTTCCCGGCTTTTTAGCCTATTGTCTGGCCTTGTCCAGTCGTCAGTCGGAGCTTCTGGGCTTTGGTGACAAGGAAGTTTTTGAGGCGTACGGTCTTGTTTGGGTAGTGACGGACTATGAAGTGGAGATTAGCTGCCTGCCGCGCTATCAGGAAAAGATCACGATTGAGACAGAAGTAGTTGCCTACAATAAATTTTTCTGCTATCGTAGCTTTCATATCTATGATGAGAGGGGAGAAGTGCTTATCACGATTTTAGCCCATCTTGTCCTGATTGATTTTGAGACAAGAAAGGTCAGTCCGCTTCCAGAGGAGCTGCTTGTGCTCTACCAGATTGAAGAGGACAAAAAAGTCGTGCGGACTCCGAAATACGCTAGTCTGGAAAGAGCAGTGGAGCAAGAGCGAGAGGTCAGGTATTTTGATCTTGACCTCAATGGGCATGTCAATAATAGTAAGTATCTTGAGTGGATGTATGAGAGTTTAGGCTATGACTTTCTCCTGGCTCATCAACCAACCTATTTCCAACTCAAGTATCTCAAGGAGGTGTCACCAGAAGTCTTGGTGACAACGAAAGTCGTACAAACAGAGGCTAGTAGCCAGCATGAAATTTGGTCCAATGGCCAACTCAAGGCTCAAGGAATCATCAAGTGGAGGAGACGGGATGACAGCAGAAACTAATTGGCTCAAGTGGGCTATTCGCTTGCAGGCCTTAGCGCAGACAGGGCTTGCTTATAGTAAGGATGTCTATGATATGGAACGCTTTGAAGAAATTCGTCAAATAGCAGCAGAAATGCTCCTTGAACCGTCGGGCTTGTCCTTGGAGCGGGTAGAGGAGTTGTTCTGCAATGAAGCAGGCTATCAAACTCCGAAGCTGGATACAAGAGCTGCTATTATAGAAGGTCACAAAATTCTTCTAGTTCAGGAAAGGGACGGCTTGTGGTCCCTGCCCGGTGGCTGGTGTGATGTGGACCAGTCCACTATGGACAATACCATCAAGGAAGTCCGTGAGGAGGCAGGCCTTGATGTAGAAGTCCTGCGCTTGGTAGCAGTTTTGGATAAGACCAAAAGCAATCCCAGTCGTTCGGCATACCATGTGACCAAGCTCTTTTATCTCTGCCGGTCGCTCGGTGGGCAGTTTCAAGCCAATTCCGAAACCATTGCGAGCGCCTATTTTGCTTTAGATGACTTGCCAGCACTTGCCTTGATGAAAAATACAGCAGACCAGATAGCCCTCTGTTTTGAAGCTCATCAAGCTGAACATTGGGAAACACGATTTGAATGAGGAGAAGAGGATGCCCTATACAGGATATTTAATTGATTTAGACGGAACGATTTACAAGGGGAAAGAGCCTATTCCAGCAGGGAAGCGCTTTATCCATGCCTTGCAGGAGCGCAACCTCCCCTATCTCTTTGTTACCAACAATACAACCCGTCGGCCGGAAGCAGTTCAGACCATGTTGCGGGAACAGTTCAACATTGAGACACCGCTTGATACCATCTATACTGCCAGCCTTGCGACAGTTGATTATATGAATCAAGTGGGAAAGGTAAAGACAGCCTATGTGATTGGAGAAGATGGTCTCAAATCAGCGATTGCAGAAGCAGGATATGCGGAAGACTTAGACAATCCAGCCTATGTCGTGGTTGGACTTGATACCGATTTGACCTATGAAAAAATGACCATTGCTACCTTAGCTATTCAAAAAGGGGCGGTCTTTATTGGCACCAACCCCGATTTGAATATTCCGACCGAACGTGGATTGTTACCGGGAGCAGGTTCCTTGATTGCCTTGCTAGAAGCAGCGACGCGGGTCAAGGCGACCATTATCGGGAAGCCTCAAGCGATTATTATGGACAATGCTCTGGCTCTTTTGGGAACAGAAAAGAGCGCTACCCTCATGGTTGGGGACAATTATCTGACAGATATTCGGGCAGGGATTGATAACGGATTTCCAACCCTCCTTGTGTTGACGGGCTTTACCAAGCCAGAAGAGGTGGCAACACTGCCCCTAGCTCCTACCCACGTTCTGAATAGTCTGGATGAATGGAGCTTCGATGAACAGTAAAATTTCCTTAGTTGCAAGTCTTCTTTTTATCTTGTCAGCAGCTATTGTATGGACGATCTATCTGGCTTGGATTTTTTATCCTTTGGAAATTCAATGGTTAGAATTAGAAAAAGTAGTCTATATGAAGCCTGCCACGATCAGTCATAATTTTAATATCCTCTTGCGTTATCTGACCCTGCCTTGGGAGCATACTTTATCTATGCCTAGTTTTCCTTCATCAGCAAGCGGTTTACACCATTTTCAGCAAGTCAAGTGGCTTTTCCATCTTGCTCAGGCTGTTTTTCTGATGACCTTGCCAGGATTTCTATCTTTTTGGAAAAAGATAGTGAAAAAGGGCTACGGCAGTCTATATCGTTCTGCCTTTGTCACGGCAGCAATCTTGCCGATTGTGATTGGGATTTTTGGAATGATTGTGGGCTTCGATCGCTTTTTTACCCTCTTTCACCAGATTCTCTTTGCTGGGGATAGTAGCTGGCTCTTTAATCCTTATACCGATCCAGTGATCCATATTTTACCAGCAGCATTTTTCCTCCATTGCTTCCTGCTTTTCTTCGTCCTATATGAAGGATTTTGCTTTGCTATGATAGTGATGTGCCATTCCCGAAAGAAGGTTCTATGAGGAAAGGAAGCCTTTGCCTAAGCCAAGAGAGGTGTTTGTTCCAGCATGGCAAAGAGATGAAGAAAAGAAGCCTTTCCGATATGATTTTCAATAGTTAACAGCGACCTCCTAGTTTATGATAGAACTAGGAGGTCTTTTATAGTGAGTTAGCATATATTGCTACTTTTGATACAGCAATGTATTTTATAGCCGTTTAGTTTATTTTTAGTACTAGCTCAAACAGTCTGGGGAGAGACTGTTTGAGGTGGGAAATGAAGAAAACGAAGTTTTCGTTAAAAGTCGCAGGTAGTTGAAATAGTTGATAACTATTTCAAGTGACAGATAAGAAAAGTGTAACTTTTCTCAATGGTACAGCAAGGCGAGTTAACGAAGTAATAAAAGATAAACTAAATGACTATATTACACAGCAATGTATTTTATAAACTCCCCTAGCTTCCCTCGTTCGAGTGCCTATTCAAGGGAAGAAGAATTTTTCCTATATTTATCCTCTTATTCAAATATTTTTATTGACAAAATCAAAGAAAGCGTTTACAATCTATATTGATATAATAAATACAGACTTTTTAATAAAAAGAGCGAGGAGGAAAAGAAGAGGTTTATTGTAAAAAGTTCTGTAATTAGAAAAGGAGTTCATAATGGAAAAATTTTTCTTGCAAAAGAAATGTACTTATAGTCTTCGTAAGGCTACGGTAGGAGTGTGTTCTGTTTTGATTGGTCTTAGTTTTTTGAGCAGTCCAGCCAGTGCTCAAGAAATTGTAGAGGCAGAGAATGTAGAAGCTGGTCAATCGCTAACAGAGACCAAAATAGAAGCTCCCGTAACTGACGAAGAGACTTCTCATCCCGTAGAGGAGATTCGTGAGGCTACCGGGGAAACCTCGACAACGGTAGCAGAAAATCCAGAATCCTCCAAGGAGGAATTAAAAAGCAAGGAGAACGCTCCTAGTGTAGAAACGAAGCAAGTAGAGAAAGAACAGGAAATAGCTAAGCCAGAGGAAGGGCTGGTCATCGAGAAGCAGGATTCAGCAGAAAGTCTGTCACAGGAAGTTTCTAAAACGGAAGCTAATCAGTCGCTTCCGTCCAGTCAGCCAGTAGATTCCACCCCTGCAACAAGCCAGTCGACTTCTTCAATTGTTGCAGGTACACCAGCAGAGGAACAACCTGCACTAAGGAAACTTCGTTCAGTAGAAGAGACTCCATCAGAAGCTGCTTCCATAAAATCTCCCGAAGTGTGGCAAAAAGTTAATTATTACAATGAAAAGGATAAGAAAGTCCAGTTTGATAATGACTGGAAATTTAGCCTAGGTGATCGGGCAGGAGCTTCCACTCCCACCTATGACGATTCGAGCTGGAAGCTAATCAACCTCCCCCATGATTTTAGCTTGACGCAGGATTATACAAGGGCAGGAGAGGCAGAAAGTGGCTATAAGCCAGGAGGTATTGGCTGGTACCGCAAGGTCTTTGCGATTGGAGAAGAAGCAGCAAAAGGACGGGTGAGCCTAGACTTTGATGGAGCCTATATGGAAACAGAAGTCTTTATCAATGGTCAATCTTTGGGAGTTCATCCAAATGGCTATACTGCATTTAGCTTTGATTTAACGGATTATATTAAACCACATCAAGAAAATGTATTGGCAGTTAAGGTTGTAAATAATCTGCCAAGTTCGCGTTGGTACTCTGGAAGTGGTATTTACCGCTCTGTCCATTTGAATTTTGAGCCAACTATTCATCTAGCTCAGTACGGCGTTGTTATGAAGACACCTGATTTGGCGACGACCTATGCATCAGATACAGGTAGCCAGATTGTAGTAGAGACTAAGGTTCTCAATCAAGGAAACGAAAGCGGCGAGGTTGCTGTTCAAACTAGCCTCTTCAGACGCAATAGTGACGGTAGTGTAGGAGAAAAGGTCGCAGAATCTTCTAAGTCTGTTCTTAGAACGCTTGAGACCAACCAAGAAGCGACTATTAGTAATCAATTTAGGCTTGTCCGACCAGACCTATGGTCTTTGGAAAATCCAAACCTTTATATCTTACGAACAGATATTTATAAAAATGATGAGAAAATTCAGTCTAGGGATCAGGAAGTTGGTTTCCGGTTCATCTCATTTGATAACAATACAGGCTTTAAATTAAATGGTCAAGCTGTCAAACTAAAAGGTGTTTCGATGCACCATGACCAAGGGTCTCTTGGTTCAGCCGCCTACTATGATGCAATCGAGAGACAGTTTGATATTTTAAAAGATATGGGGGTTAATGCTGTTCGGGTCACCCATAACCCAGCTGCCCGTGTCATGAAAGATATAGCCAATCGTAAGGGAATGCTCCTGATTGATGAAGCCTTTGATACATGGCACTATGCAAAAAATGGAAACACCAATGACTATGCCCGTTGGTTCAATGTGAGGATTGGTGATAGTGTAAAAGGCTTGGCGAATGCAAATGCTAACCAGACCTGGGCTGAATACCACCTCAAGCAGATGGTCAAGAGCGGTATCAATGATCCGTCGATTATCATGTGGTCAACTGGTAACGAGGTGATGGAAGGCTTTTCTGGAAATGTTTCCAACTATCCACAAGTTATTCGTCAGCTGATTAACTGGATTGCAGAAGTGGACGATTCCCGCCCTGCTACCCTTGGAGATAACAAGCTCAAGGATAAGTGGAGAGAAGCGATTGGCATGGCTGAAGCTCTTAGCCAACATACGGGACAAAAGGGAATTGTCGGCTACAACTATGCTGACGGTCGTAAGTATGACCAAGGTCATCAGGAACATCCAGATTGGATTATCTACGGTTCTGAAACAGCTTCCGCTGTCAATAGTCGAGGTGTCTACAACGTTAAGGGCAATACCCGTAGACCGGATAAGCAGTTGACCTCCTATGACCAGAGTGCGGTCGGTTGGGGACATGTAGCCAGTCAGGCTTGGTACGATGTCATTACCCGAGATTTCGTCGCTGGAGAATTTGTCTGGACAGGATTTGACTATCTGGGTGAGCCAACACCTTGGAACGGGGTTGGTTCAGGATCTGTCGGAACTTGGCCAGCGCCGAAGAGTTCTTATTTTGGCATTGTTGATACAGCAGGATTTCCTAAGGATTCCTACTATTTTTACAGAAGTCAGTGGAATGAAAGAGATACAACCCTCCATCTTGTACCGGGAACTTGGGAAGAGTCTGCCCTTGCAAAAGATGGTCAAAATCAAGTAGAGGTTGTGGTCTATTCCAATGCAGCTAAGGTGAAACTGATCCACGTGGATGAGAATGGACGGGAAACAGATCTAGGCAGTAAGGCTTTCACCAAGCAACAGACAGCGGCAGGTTATCGCTACCAACTCTATACTGGAGCTGATAAGAAAGCCAACGAGCATCAAAATCTCTACTTAACTTGGAATGTACCATATCGTTCTGGCAAATTGAAAGCGGTTGCCTACGATGAGAATGGTCGGGAGATTGGCAACACAGTTGGAGTGAAAGAAGTTACTGGCTTTGGTCCAGCCCACCACCTAGTTGCTAAGACGGTCAAGAAGCCAAGTAAGGTGACCGATAAATCGCTAGAGTATATTGAAATAGATGTTCTGGATCAAGAGGGACGTCCCGTTATCACAGCCAATCAGCCGATCTCTATCACAGTAGATGGTCCTGCTCGATTAGTAGCAATGGATAATGGGAATGCCGTTGATCATCAGTCCTACCAAGATAACAACCGCAAGGCTTATGCAGGAAAAGTCTTGGCAATTGTACAGATGACGGGCGAAAGTGGAGAGGTACGTGTCAGTGCTAGTGCAGAGGGTCTAGAAGCTGCTCATGTGAATTTCTCCGTTCAAGGAAGCAAGGAAAAAGATAGCACGGCACTAGATAGTTACCTAGCTTCTAAGACCATCTATCTGAAAAAGGGAGGTTCTCTACAACTACCGCAAGTGGTTCGAGTGCGCTATCAAGATGGTAGTGAGGGAGAAAAAGCATTAACTTTCGATCAAGAAGAAATCGCGATTGCTCAAGCGACAGGTGAATCCTTTGTAGCCAAGGGGACTATGGCAGAAACAGGTCTCCCTGTCGATATTTTGGTATCCGTTATTGATCAAGTAGCCGCTATCAAGAATATCAGTCTCGCTACCGAAAGAGGGCAGGTTCCAACCTTACCAGATGTTGCCCAAGCCTATCTAGCGGATGGTAGTTTGCTTTCCTCCCAATTTCCAGTTGAGTGGGAATTACCAGCTAATGAAGCCTATAACACTACGGGCTTGCTACAAGTGAATGGTCATGTCAATGTCTTAGGGGATATTCTCCCTATTGTAGCTAGCATTCGTGTGGCAGACAAGACCATTACGATCGGTGAAAATGTGGCACCAGTTGCTGTTCGTATAAATCAAGATATTCCAGCCAATCAACAGTCTGATACTCTCTCTGCGATTAACAACAGAGACTTGACGGTATCTTCCAATGATGCTGGTGGACCAAACCCAACCATCTGGTCTAACTACGAGGCTGCCCAAGCAGGAGATCGAGATGCAAGTATTTCCTTTACCTATGATACCGCCCAAAATATTACCCGAGTTGTTGCCTACTATCACCGAGATAGCTGGTCTCTCCGACTACCAAAATCAGTACAGTTTTCTTGGAGCAGGGGCAATGGTGAGGAAGCAAGTAGAATTGAAGCTACGGAAGCCTCTCGTGAGAGTGTTAATGGTCTCATGAAGATTGTCTACAATTTAGCCAATCCTGTGCCAGCAGTCGTCTTTACCATGACGGTTGAAAATTCAGATGAAGATTTGGGGAACCGTAAGCCATCAGTCGGTCTTGCCGAAGTTGAATTGCTGACTGCTGTCGAATCCTTTGAGCGTCATAGTGATGCGAGTCTGACCGAGATTCGGATAGATAACCGGGTGTTGACAGAGGACTATATTTCACCAGAAATGACAGTCCTTACCGGTGAGAGGATCACAGCTTTCAATAGGAACAGCAACGTAGCGATCACAGTCCTGCCAGCTGAAAATAACATGGTTAAAATCTTTACCGAGTCAGAGGACAAGAGCCGACAAGGTGTCTACACCCTCCATCTGGTACCAGAAAGTCCATCGGATGATTATGTACCATTGGCGGAAACCACTGTTACAGCAGGTTCTACCCAACCAGGAGAGGACAACCGAGTAGAAAATACTCTGGACGCCGAGAGTGATACTATCTGGCATTCAGCATGGGCTGGTACCGATCTTGCCAATCTCTGGTTAAGCCTTGATGCGGGTAAGGTTCGCAAACTAAATGGTCTCGCCTATGTCGCGCGTAGCGATGGTAGTCCGAACGGTAAGATTATCGATTATAAAATCTATGCAAGTACTGACCAACAAAATTGGCAACTGGTCAAGACAGGTCAATTCAATGAAGGTGACCAGTGGCAGGAAGCAGCCTTTGAACCGATTGATGCCCGCTATATCAAGCTGCAGGCTGTTCATACCTTGGGAGATGGAAATCGAGACAATCGTTTTATGTCGGCAGCTGAAATTCGTGTGCGGGAGCTGAAAGAAGAAGTACCACAACCAGAGCCGGAGCAGCCACAACCAGATGCAGGAGGAACGGATGGAACGGTCGAGTTAGCAGATAGCTATATCGCACCGAATCCACCTAGTGCTGAGGCGGTTGAACAAGCCCTGCGCGATCCAAATTATCTGACAAAAGAGTATACGATTTATCCAAAACCACGCACAAAGACTTATGGAGATGGTCTCGTTCGTCTAGATCAGGGAGTGAATTTGGTGATCGGTTCAGGAGTAGATATCTATACTCGTAACCGTATCAAGGAGGTCTTGCAGACCAATCAGATTTCCTACACGACCAGTGCGACTCCGCAAGAGAATGTGACCAATATCTTCCTTGGCATTCACGGTCAGGATACCGAAGCTACTCGCCATCAGGCTAGTGAGGGAATTGCTAGCGACCTTTACAATAAGATTGATGCTTACTCCCTCGTTATTCGCAATGGAGCAATCTCTGTTGTCGGTAAGGATACAGATGCAGTCTTCTATGGTCTGACAAGTCTGAAGCATATATTGAAAGATAGTCCGCAGCCTGTGTTGCGTGAGCTGAAGATAGAGGACTTTGCGGATATTAAGAACCGTGGTTTTATCGAAGGCTACTATGGCAATCCATGGAGCAATCAGGATCGGGCAGAGTTGATGAAGTTTGGTGGTGATCTGAAGCTGACCCAATACTTCTTTGCTCCTAAGGACGATCCATACCACAATAGCCGCTGGAGAGACCTCTATCCAGAAGAAAAACTAGCTGAAATCAAGGAGCTAGCTCGGGTCGGCAATCAGAGTAAGACTCGCTATGTTTGGACCATTCATCCGTTTATGCACAATCGGATGCGGTTTGACAACGATACAGTATATCAGGAAGATTTGGCAGTGATCAAGGCCAAGTTTAGTCAATTGCTGGACGCAGGCGTAAGAGAATTTGGGATTCTGGCTGATGATGCACCAAATCCAGCAGGAGGTTTTGATAGCTACAACCGCTTGATGCGAGACTTAACCGATTGGTTAGGTGAAAAGCAATCCCAATACAGCGGTCTGCGCAAAGAGATGATCTTTGTCCCACATGAATACTGGGGCAATGGCCGTGAGGCAGAATTGAAGTCTCTCAACCAGAATTTACCGGCAACGAGCAGTTTGACCTTGACAGGGGGACGGATTTGGGGTGAAGTGTCCAGCAACTTCCTGCAAGGCTACCGTACTAATATCACTGCTGATGGGGCTAGTTATCGTCCAATTCAACTCTGGATTAACTGGCCAACGACCGATAACTCCAAGCAACATCTCATTTTGGGTGGTGGTGAGAAATTCTTACATCCAAATGTTGACCCAAGTTTGCTTGCAGGAATTATGCTCAATCCAATGCAGCAATCTGAACCATCAAAGATCGCCCTCTTCTCCGTTGCTCAATATACTTGGGATATTTGGGAGTCAGAGGAAGAAGCAAGAAGGATCAATGATCAGGCCTTCAATTTTGTAGAGACAGGTACTTTCAGAGAGAGCGAAGGATCGAGAGCCTTTAGAGAGTTAGGGAAGCACATGATTAACCAGAACATGGATAGTCGTGTTGTCAAGCTAGAGGAATCACTGGAGTTAGCACCCAAGCTAACAGCCTTCCTGAATAAGTTAGAAGGAAAACAGGATGTGAGCGCAGAGAGGGAAGAGCTCTTAAGGGAGTTCAAGAAACTCAAAGATGCTGCTCTCTACTACAAGGCAAATGGTCACGAGAGGATGAAAGAGCAGATTGTCTACTGGTTGGATAATACCGTCGACCAGATGGATGCCTTAGAAAAGCTACTAGAAGCAACCAAGCATATCGGCAGTGAGCAGACAGCTCCTCTTTGGGAAAATTACAAGGCTGGTTTGGATCTCTACAAGCAGTCTCAAACTCATGAATTCTGGTATGTCAATGGTTATCAGAAAGCGGAATTGGGTGTACAACATATCCGTCCATTCATCCTTACATTACTCCAAAACCTGTCACAAGAGGTAGAGACTGCCCTTGACCCTAGTCAGTTACAGACACGCTTTATCACCAATCGCGAAGTGGATAGTAGGGATGTAGATCGAATTTTAGATGGTGACCTGTCGACCCATATTTTGAGTAGTACACCGAATACACTTGCTACGGGAGACTATGTCGGCTTAGAATTTAACCGTCCTGTCCCAATCCATACGCTAGGTTTTGCTATGGGAACGGCTGCCAACCTTCGAGATACCTTTAGTCAGGCAGAACTGCAATATCTCAATGAACAGGACGAATGGGTAGTATTGAGAGATCATAACTACCGTGGGAATGAAGATACCCTCCAACTGGAGAACTTATCAATCAAGGCTAAGGCTGTCCGTCTCATTGCGACTGCATCTAAGAGCAACACTTGGTTAGGAGTACGTGAAATTGCGATCAATCGTCCTCTAGAAGCAGCAAGACCAGATGGTCAAGTGACAGGAACGATTACGACTAGCAACAACCTTATCTATAAGTATGGTACGAATCAAGATAAGGCTTTGGATGGCAATCCAGCAACTGAGGCGATGTATGCAAGTAGCGACGGCTCCGATACTACGCCGAGCGATTCTTGGATCCAGCTCAACTTGGATCGGGTGCGTCCAGTCTCTCAAGTTACCATTATCCAAGGCAGTTCCGACAAGATTGCCAATGGTGTGGTGGAATACAGCGAAGATGGTGTTAACTGGCAGTCGTTGGCAACAGTGGCAGGAGAGCAGAATATCATTCTGCCAACCAATATCAGAGCCAAGGCAATTCGGATTAAGAACCAGTCCCCACTCAACCGCTGGTGGAGGATAGCGGAATTTAAGGTGGAGAGCCAAGAGGGCGTCAGCGATTACACAGATACATCTGTCGATAGTCTCCAGTCGACCAAGACCTTGGTAGTAGATGATGTCTACCGTATGGGCTTGGAAGAAGCGGCTAGTCTCAATTCAGGTGATTATATCGGTCTGCGTCTCGATCGTATCCACGAGTTGGCAGATCTTCAAGTGGAAGGTCAAACGGATCTTACCCTCCTTTATTCTCCAAATGGGGTAGAGTGGTACCCTGCTTCTGAAAGAAGCAACCAACCATTGGCTCGCTATATCCGTCTGGTCAACCAGACCGATACAGCTAAGACCATCGGAGGGACCAGCCTAACGGTTACGACCAAGGAGATAGAAAGTCCTAGTCTTGACTATACTTCTTTAGCGATCAACCCGCATTATGGAGACAATGATGTTCGTACGCTCAACAACCTAGGTGACCTCTTTGATGGCAAGTTCGATCGCCATGTTCAGTTTGCGGATGCTCCTAGAGAAAATGATATGATTATCCTTTCGCTAGGACAGGAGAGAGCCGTCAAGAAAGTGAGAGCCTATATCCAAGATGGCACGGTGGATTACCTCAGAGATGGTAAGATTCAGGTGAGTGCAGATGGTCAAAATTGGGTAGACCTCGTTACGATTGGTGATGGTGTCAGCAACGCAGTGGGCGACGATTCCCTAACCGATGGTTGGGTACACGATTCAGAAAATCCAGGCAATCGCTATATTGAAGGTAGTCTGGATACACCAGTCAATGCCCTCTACCTTAGAATTTTAGCCACTGCTGATTATCCTCATCGCTTCCTCTCTTTCACAGAATTGGTACTCAATGATGGTGAATTTGTCAAGCAGGTCAATGATCCGACAGTTGTGACCACAGGAAAAGAAACTAGAAATTCTCTAGCTACCAATCTTGTGGATGGCAAGGTTCTGACCAGCTATCGGACTAAGGAGGATAGGGGTGAATTACTCTATCGCTTGTCTGAAAATACCCACCACAACCATATTACCCTAGTTTCCAATGCAGGAGCGGATATGCCAGTCCGCGTTCAGGCAAGGGTAACGACTGCTGTGGAGCCACACGCCCAAAACGTTTCCAGCCAATGGATTGATCTGGGTAGTGTCGATAGCAGCTTTGCGACTCTTATCTTACCAGCAAGTGCCAAGAACCTTCTGGATATCAAGTTGAGCTGGGAAAGTCCGGGACTTGAAACCTATGAGTTGAAGACCTACCATCAACCTTTGGAAGAGGAAGAGCCGCCGACAGTTGATCCAGCAGCCTACCACCGTCATAAGGTGAATCAAGCAATTGGAGCAACCGCAACTGCTAATGATACGGAGACGGATTACTGGGGAGCAGATAAGGCTATCGATGGTATTATCAATCCAGAGGCAGCCAAACGGGAACAGTCCCGCTGGGCTACGAATCCAGGTAGTCAAGAGAAGATCCTCACCATCCGCCTATCGGAAGAAAGGGATATTGAGAAGATTAAGATTACCTGGGAGCGGGAAAATATCAAGGGCTTCCGCCTTGAAAGCTCGCTTGATGGTCAAGACTACCGTCCAGTTTACAGCAAGACTGACGATAGCTATGTTCGTAAGGAAAGTGTCATCCAGCTCGACCAGCCAACTCGGGCAAGAGAAATCCGTCTCATTGTCGACAACTACGATGGTGGTGATATTAACTGGGCTTCTGTATCCCTCTACGAACTCGAGCTTATCGGCAGTGAAGATTTAGAAAATCTAGCCTATAAAAAGACGGCTAGTGCAAGTGCGAGCGAAGATCCAGCCCTCAGTCCAGACAAGGCCTTTGATGGCAAGCTGGATACTCGTTGGGCAAGTAGTGTTGGTCACGATCAAAAGGTCTTGAGTGTCGATTTAGGTGAAGTGCGGGATGTTGCCTCTGTCGTCCTTGAGTGGGAGCGCAAGAATGCTAGCCATTATGCGATTGAAGTGTCACAAAATGGACAGGATTGGACCCGTGTCAAGACCTTGACTGCGAAGCCAGAAGACTTTACAGATATTATCAATCTGGATCAGAGCCAGCAGGCACGCTATGTTCGCCTCCTTGTTGATCAGTTTGATGACACAGCTGAGGTACGAGACGGCCGTTCGGTTACTTGGGCAACCGTTTCTCTCTATGAACTAAATGTCTTTGGCAAGAAGATTGTCAAGGATGAGCCTCAAGTTGAAGAGGAAAACCAGCAAAGTCTGGAAGAGATTGCTCGCCAGCTCCAGATTCCAGCAATCAGTGGGGACATGGGGCGCTGGACTTTGCCACAAGTTCCTGATGGGGTTACCATTGAATTTATCGGAGCAGACTTTGAGCAGATCATTGACCATGACTTGACGGTTTATCAACCATTGGTAGACACGACTGTTTCCGTCAACTATCGTCTGAAACGAGGTAGTGAAGTCTATGAAACACCAGCCCACGAGGTACTTGTGTCTGGTAAGTATCAGGTCGAAGCTACTGATAATGCCCCGCTTCGCATTCTGCCAGGTTTAGCAGAGTGGAAGGGCTTGGAGGGTCACTTCATGGCGACACCAAACAGTCGCATTGTTGTCCATCCAAAGGATAAGGAGGCTCTCAAGACAGCAGTGGAAAGCTTCCAGGAAGACTACCGAGCAATCACGGGTCGTGACATCACCATCGTCTATGCTGAAACAGCCAATGCAGGGGACTTCTACTTTGAACTCAACCAAAAGGATGCTGGTCTCAAGACCGAAGGATATAGGATGACAATCGGAGATGCCATTCAGGTTGAAGCCAGCCATCAGACAGGTGCTTTCTGGTCAACGCAGACCCTATTACAGAGTCTCAAGCAGGATAAGGATAAGATTGCCAAGGGCTTGGTGAGGGATTATCCGAAGTACAGCGTACGTGGCTTTGTCCTTGATGTAGGTCGTAAACCAGTCGAACTCTCCACCCTTAAAGCCATTATCAAGACCATGTCTTGGTACAAGATGAACGACTTCCAGATCCATCTGAATGACAACTATATCTGGGTAGAAGAGTTTCAAAATACGGAAGATCCTTACGGAGCTTACTCAGCCTTCCGCCTTGAATCCTCCATTAAAGAAGGTGGCAATGGCGGTCTCAATAAGGCCGACTTGACAGCCAAGGATCATTTCTACACCAAGAAAGAATTTAAAGACCTTATCGCCTTTGCCAAGGAGAGAGGAATTCAGATTGTTCCAGAAATTGATGCACCAGCCCACTCTCTAGCTCTGACAAAGGTGAGACCAGACCTTGTCATGAGGGATAAGGCAGTTCGCCGTTGGGTAGACCATCTGGAGGTGAGCGATCCAGCCAGTCTGGAATTTGTCAAGGAAATCTGGAACGACTATATTGACGGTCAGGATGCAACCTTCGCTGGAACGGATGTCATCCATCTGGGGGTTGATGAATTTGAGGGAAATAATGAAGCCTTCCGAGCTTTCACAGATGCCCTGCTCAAATACGCTATTTCCAAGGGCAAGACCCCTCGTTTCTGGGGCAGTCTATCTGCTAAGCCAGGAACAACTCCTGTCCATGTCGAAGGGGCACAGATGAATGTCTGGAATAGTTACTGGGCTAAGCCAAAGGACATGTACCAAGATGGCTACACTCTCATCAATACTCTAGATGAGCAGCTCTACATTGTACCGAAAGCGGGCTACTATGCAGACTTCCTAAACGGCGAGTACCTCTATAATAACTGGGAGGCCAACCGCTATGGAAATCTTATCCTACCTGCTGGTTCCCCTCAAGTTGCTGGAGCAGCCTTTGCTATCTGGAATGATATGATTGGTAGAAAAGCCAATGGTATTGTCGACTACGATCTATATAAACGCTTTGAAGCCGTACTTCCAGCATTGACAGCTAAGATGTGGGGGAACCGTGATAGTGGTGATTATCGCAGGGTTAAGGAGAGCCTAGAGGCTATCGGTGGTCCAGTTGGTGAAAATCCCTATCACAAGGTAGCAACAAAGACAGATACCGTCTTGAAATACAAGTTTAACCTCCATAGCCTTGATGATGTATCGGGGAATGACTATGATGGTCTAAGGAAAGTTGGAGCAGACTATGAAGCAGGTCGTGAACAGACAGGTCTTCGCCTCAATGGAGGAGAGAGCTACGTTGAGACCCCAATCGCTCATGTTGGTCCGAATAATAGCTTCTCTGCATGGGTTAAGCTAGCTGCTGATGCAGAAGGGGAGCAAATCCTCCTCGAGTCTGACTATGCAGCGGTTAAGCTGGTTCAAAAAGAAACTGGTCGAGTTGGCTATTCGATTGAGAATTATGATCACTCCTTTAACTACACCCTACCACGGGATCAGTGGGTTCACCTGACGATTAAGGGCTATGAGGGACAGACCCAGCTTTACATTAACAATGAGTTGGTCGATACCCTTAGCAGTTCCCAAACGGGTGGCAAGTCAGCAACCCTTACCTTGCCGACCCGCTATATCGGTAGCCGTACCAAGGCGATGAAAGGCTGGATTGATGAGGTGACAATCGGTCAGGAACAACCGTCAGCAGATGGTGCTTTGGCGACCAATGGCTGGACCTTTAGGACGGACAATGAAAATGAAGATGGCCGCATTGCCAATGCCTTTGATGGTGATCACTCCAGTATCTGGCACACCAAGTGGCAGCCAGTTAAACAGGAGCTTCCAGCAACCATCCAGATTGATATGCAGGAACCTCATGCTATCGATTACCTGACCTATATCCCAAGGCAGGTAGGTCAGAATGGTTGGATTCGTCGCTATAAGATTTATAGCAAGCTGACCGAGTCCGAAGACTTCAGATTGATTAAGGAGGGTGAACTTCCAGAAGATGCGACCAGCAAGAAGCTAGACTTTGATGCCCATCAAGCTCGCTATCTGAAGATTGAGGTACTGGAGGGACATGCTGGCTTTGGATCAGCTGCAGAATTTATCGTCGGTAAGACTGATCGTAAGGGCGACTTGGCTCGTCTGATTAGTGAAGCCAAGGCTCATGAACTCCTTGCAGATAGCTATCTCGCCTCCACCATTGCTCATCTGGTCAAGGTGCTTCAAAGAGCGGAAGCCGTTCAGGCAGATACAGCAGCCAGTGCAGAGACGGTGGAACAGAGCCGTCAAGCCCTAGAAAGAGCTATCCGCAACCTCTTTGCCAAGGTAGATATGCAGAGTGGCCGTCCACTGGTAGAGGATATTTCATACGACCTACCAGAATTGCCAATTCAGCGGGAGGAAAGGAGCGAAACCCAGCCTATTCCATTTGAAACCCTGATCAGGGTCAATCCGGAACTAGAAAAGGGAGTAAGTCGTATCGTCCAATTGGGACAGGGAGGCGTTCGAACAATTGTTACAGAATATCTTACAGTAGGTGATCGCAAGATAAGCAAGGTCTTGTCTGATCTTGTGACCAAAGAAGCTGTTGATCAGATTGTGGAAGTCGGTACGAAGGTCACTGTTCAGAAACCAGAGACTAAAATAGTGAAAACACCAAAAGTTGAGAAGCAACCAGTTCTTCTGACAGATAAACCAGCGCTTGAACCAAAAGTTGAGAATCCGTCTCTTCTTTCAGCAGCTAAGTCAGCAGACAAGGGCGATCGTTCAGCTAAGACTTTACCTCAAACAAACTCACAAGCCTCTACCTTACTGACCAGTCTGGGACTAGCCGGTCTCCTTGCTGGTCTAGATCTAGCTAAGGGACGTAGAAAAAAGAAAGAATAGGACTTGATCTTTTAGGGAGTCCCCAGCGCCCGAGACGTGAGTGTGGGGCTTCCCTACAAATAAAGACTTGGTCAATCCTCTGACTGAATCATTGAAAAGCGAACCATTTTGGAATGCTATATGCAGAAAACCAAAGTGGCTTCGCTTTTTAGATTCAATTTCCAAATAGAACTTTGGACATACTATAAAAACCATTGATTAAAAACAAAGTGAGTGTACAAAATAAAAAATTGTAATAGTATATAGGTTTCTGTTTTAAATTTTTCAGTAAAAATTACTAAAAATTTCACTGAAATCCTTGACAAAATGATGAGAAAATTTATAATAGAGATAGAAAAAGAAATCGCTTTCAAAAACAAGAGGTTATCTAAATTTTTTTAAAGGAGGAGACTTTTAGGATGATGAAATCTTTAAAATATTTAGCAATTGCTTTCCTAGCAATCTTGCTTGTGGCATGCGGAGCTAAGGGGGGAGACTCTGGTTCAGGTAAGACCTATAACGTAGGTGTCGCGATCTACAAGTTCGATGATAATTTCATGACCTTGTATCGTGAAGAATTGGAGAAATACTTTGGCGAACTAAGCAAGGAAACAGGGAATAAATATGTCCTTGATATCCAAGATGGAAAGCAGGATCAGGCGACGCAAACAGAGCAGATCAATAACTTTATTGCCCAAGGGAAAGATGTTATCCTTGCCAATCTAGTGGATCCAACTGCAGCAGGAAGCATTATCAATTCTGCTAAGTCAGCTGACATCCCTGTTGTTCTCATCAACCGTGAACCAGAAGTAGCTGAACTTGAAATCTGGCAAGGTAAGACAACTTACGTTGGTGCAGATGCTACTCAATCAGGTACTTTCCAAGGTGAAATCATTGCCGCAACTGATTCTAAAGGAGATCTAAACGGAGACGGCGTTGTGAACTACATTACCTTATTTGGAGATCCAGCTAATGTCGACGCACAGCAACGTACAGCATACTCTGTTAAAGCACTCGAAGATGCAGGCATTAAAAAATCAGCTTTAGCAGAACCGTATCTTGCAAACTGGGATACAGCGAAAGGTCAAGAAGTAACAGCTTCAGCTCTTGAGCAGTTCGGCGATAAATTGGAAGTTATCTTCTCTAATAATGATGGTATGGCAGTAGGAGCTGTGACAGCTATCAAGGCAGCGAAACGTACAGTAGGAAAAGATATCCTAGTTGTAGGTGTTGATGCCATTCCAGATGCAATGGAGCTTCTTGCTAAAGGTGAATTGACAGGAACTGTCTTGAATGACCACTTCAATCAATCTCATACAGCAGCGAATGTAGCTGTTAAGTTGATGAATGGTGAAGATGTTGAATCTTACTACTGGGTTGACTATGTAAAAGTAACGAAGAAGGAAGATTCTGAATTAAAAGAAGCAGAACCAAGAACAGAAACAACAAAAGAAGCTAAAGAACGATATGCTAAACGTGATAAATAAGTAAGCATTGATAGATAACCAATTTAGGAAATGATTTCTTCTGTTCCACGACTTAAGACATAGCGCTGAGAGTATTGTGGAGCAGATTTTTTATATCGAAAAAGAAAGTAGGAGAGATGGAGAATGAGTGATTACATTTTGGAGATGAAGCATATCACCAAGACCTTTCCAGGTGTCAAGGCTTTAGATGATGTAACCTTTCGTTTACGACCAGGAACTGTTCATGCGCTGATGGGAGAAAACGGCGCAGGAAAGTCAACCCTCATGAAGTGCTTGTTTGGCATCTATCATCGGGATAGCGGGACAGTCTTATTCGATGGTCATGAAGTGGATTTTAAGGATTCAAAAGAGGCTATTGATGCGGGAGTTTCCATGATTCATCAGGAATTACAACCCGTTCGTATGATGACGATTGCAGAGAATGTTTTTTTAGGGAATTATCCTTTAGGTGCCTTCAACCTAGTCAATCATAGCAAAATGAACGAGGATACCAAGGAGTTGTTGGAAGAAGTTGGTCTCTTTATTGAGCCAACTACCCTATTGAATGATTTAACCGTTTCTCAAATGCAGTCCGTTGAGATTGCCAAGGCTATCTCCCACAAGGCAAAAGTGGTTATCATGGATGAGCCAACCTCTTCTTTGACCAGTTCAGAAGTTGAAAAGTTGTTTGAAATTATCGAGACCTTAAAGGCAAGGAATATCGGTATTATCTATATTTCCCACAAGATGGATGAAATTTTACGAATTTCTGACGATATTACCGTCATGCGTGATGGGCAGTATATCGGTACATGGCCAGCAGAAGAAATGACGACTGCTAAGATCATTCAGGCAATGGTTGGACGGGAGCTAACCAGCCTGTTCCCAGAGAAAACAAATCAGATTTCAGATCAGGTCATACTAGAGCTAAAAGATATGACATCTCCAAATCCTCTTTCCTTTAAAAATGCCAGCTTTACTCTCCGCAAGGGAGAGATCCTAGGTATTGGTGGTTTAGTGGGTGCACAAAGGACAGAATTGATGGAAGCCCTTTATGGAATGCGAGTAATCCAGCAGGGACAAATTTTTGTGAATGGTCAGGAAGTCACGATCAAACGTCCAGCAGATGCGATTAAAAATAAGATTGCCTTGGTAACAGAAGATCGACGCTACAATGGAATTTTTGGAGTTTTGTCAATTACAGACAACGCTTCTGTTGCAGCTTTGAAGGAATACGTTGGTCGAATGGGCCTATTAAATGAGGATAAAATCAACCGAGTCGTGGAGGACAATGTCAATCGCCTCCGTGTGAAAACGCCGAATAATAAAACGAGGATTGAGAGCCTTTCTGGAGGAAATCAACAGAAGGTTATCCTAGCGAGATGGTTGGCGAACAATCCAGACATTCTCATTTTAGATGAACCAACTCGTGGGATTGACGTTGGGGCTAAGTATGAAATCTATCAAATTATTAACGCTCTTGCAGCGGAAGGAAAAGCGATTATCATGATCACTTCTGAAATGTCTGAATTACTAGGCGTATCGGATCGGATTATGGTCATGTGCGAGGGACGTGTAGCAGGTTTCTTAGACCGCAAGGACGCAACACAAGAGTCAGTCATGTTTCTAGCAACAAAATTTATGGGATCTCATGAAGGAGGAGAGACAAGTGTTTAAAGTAGCAAGTCAGAAGTCAGGAAAGGCATTCAGCTTAGGAGATTTTCTAACGAAAAACTCAATGTATATCGTGGTAGCCGCGATGATTTTATATACGGGTATCACCCAAGATAATTTCTTTACCCTTGGAAATGCTGCCAATATCATGGCGAATACCTCTGTCCGCTTTATTATAGCGCTCGGTGTATCAGGCTGTCTTATCATCAGAGGGACAGACTTATCAGCAGGACGGATTGTTGGTTTAACAGCGATTATTACTGCTACACTGGTTCAACAGCCAGATTTTGCAGGAAAATTTTTCCCTAATTTACCCAACCTACCAATTATCGTCCCCTTATTGCTAGCCCTCTTGGTCGGCGCTCTCTTGGGACTCCTTAATGGTGCCATTGTTTCCTATTTGAACGTTCCTCCGTTTTTAGCAACTCTGGGAACACAGATTATGACCTATGGTTTTGTACTCATCTACTCTCAAAGTAAGCCAATTGGAACATTTAAAGATGAATTTGTTGCCTTTGGTCAAGGAAAATTATTTGGTTTTCTTCCCTACATTACAATCGTAGCAGCAGTAGTCGGTCTAGCTATGTGGATTCTATACAATAAGACACGCTATGGTAAGTACATGTATGCCATTGGTGGCAATGAGAATGCCGCTGAAGTATCAGGTGTCAATGTCCGTTTTTCAAAGATTAAAATCTTCCTACTAGCAGGTCTTCTCTATGGTTTAGCAGGCTTCCTCCTCTCTGCCAAGACAGGTTCAGCTGGCGCAGGAGCTGGTATGGGCTACGAATTAGATGCCATTGCCTCAGCAACCATAGGTGGTGTATCAACAGCAGGGGGACAAGGAACTGTTCCAGGCATCTTGCTAGGGGTATTCGTCTTTGAATTACTTAAAGTCTGCCTCACCTACCTAGGAGTAACGCCAGATATGACAAACGTTATCCAAGGTATTGTCATTATCGTAGCTGTTGCCCTCGATATTCGTAAAACAATGGTAAGACGCTAAGCTAGAACTCCCTTTGGACTATCAAGGAAATTCTAGTCAATACTCTTAGGTAAAAAAAGCAGCAATTCTAGCACCTATTAGTGATGTGCTGGAGTTGCTTTTTAAGTCAGATACAAGTAGCATTCAAATTCTCAAGTGTGTAAGCCCCTCTCCCTTGGATTTTCAGTGAGTAGTAGTTCGGCTATAAAACCGAGCTAGAAGCGATAAAAATTTACTGTAAAGTTCTGGAAATATCTTGACAAAATCTCTAGATAACAGTATAATAATATGGAATTTGAAATTGAGGGGAGTGAAAATAATGTCAAAAACAGTTGTGCGCAAGAACGAATCACTTGATGATGCTCTTCGTCGTTTCAAACGTGCGGTTACCAAGGCTGGTACTCTTCAAGAAACACGCAAACGTGAATTCTATGAAAAACCATCTGTAAAACGTAAACGCAAATCAGAAGCAGCTCGTAAGCGTAAAAAATTCTAACATTTTAAAAGCAGCTGTCAAGCTGTTTTTTTCTAATCCAATCTACAAAGGAGTTTCTCATGAGTGTCTTAGTAACAGGTGGTGCAGGGTACATCGGTAGCCATACCGTAGTTGAGCTGTTGAAGTTAGGAAAAGAAGTAGTCATTGTTGACGATTTATCCAATTCCAGTTTGCTAGTCTTGGATAGGATCAAGGAAATCACAGGCAAGGCTCCGACATTCTATGAATTGGATGTGGCAGATAAGGAAGGGCTTCGTGCTGTATTTGAAAAAGAAGAGATTGACTCTGTCATTCATTTTGCGGGTTACAAGGCAGTTGGTGAGTCGGTTGCAAAACCTGTCATGTACTATGAAAATAATATTATGACGACCCTTGCCCTAGTCGAAGTGATGGCAGCTTTCGGTGTGAAGAAACTTGTCTTTAGTTCTAGTGCGACCGTCTACGGTCTCCATAATCCCTCACCTCTAATCGAAACCATGCCGACCAGTGCGACCAATCCCTATGGCTATACCAAGGTTATGTTGGAGCAAATCCTTCGTGATGTTGAAGTAGCAGATTCGGAATGGAGTATCGCTCTTCTTCGCTATTTCAATCCAATCGGAGCGCATGAATCTGGTCTAATCGGAGAAGATCCTGCCGGCATTCCCAATAATCTGATGCCATTTATTGCGCAGGTAGCTGTTGGAAAACGCCCTGAATTGAGTGTATTTGGTAATGATTATGAGACAGTAGATGGAACGGGTGTCCGTGATTATATCCATGTGGTGGATTTAGCACTTGGTCATATCAAGGCCTTGGAGAAAATTGCAGACACTAGAGGTGTCCATACCTACAACCTTGGATCAGGTCAGGGAACCAGCGTATTGGAGCTTGTACAAGCCTTTGAGAAAGTTAACGGCGTGCCCGTGCCCTACAAGATTGTCGACCGTCGTCCTGGCGATGTGGCGACCTGCTTTGCCAATGCTGATAAGGCTCTTGAGGAACTCAACTGGAAGACAGAAAAGACCGTTGAAGACATGTGCCGAGACACATGGAACTGGCAGTCTAAGAACCCTAACGGGTATGAGAAATAATCAAAGAAAAAGAAGTTGTTCGTCCAACTTCTTTTTTGGGTACTATCATTGATGTCATTCTTATAGAGCGGCAATATAGTCATTTAGTTTATATTTTTATTACTTCGTTAACTCGTCTTGTATAATTGAACTTGAGCTACAACTCACTGACAAAAAGATAAATACTCCTAGAAGCCAAAGCTTCTTCGTCGTATTTCCTATTTTGTCTAGGAGTTGCTTAACGCTCTCGTATCTTGAGTTGTACCATTGAGAAAAGTTACACTTTTCTTATCTGTCACTTGTCTAGTTATCAACTAGACAACTACCTGCGACTTTTAACGAAAACTTCTTTTTCTTCATTTCCCACCTCAAACAGTCTCTCCCCAGACTGTTTTGACGAAAACTTCGTTTTCTTTATTTCCCACCTCAAACAGTCTCTCCCCAGACTGTTTGAGCTAGTACTAAAAATAAACTAAACGGCTATAATGAAGCATTTTTCCTAATCTCAACAGTTTCACTCTGATGATTGACATTTCCAGACCATAGGAGTGCTGAAAGAATACCGGACAAAAAATTTCAAAACACATTTATTTGAATAAACTAAAAAAGACAAACTTCAAAAGGAAGTTTGTCTTCAACCTAAGACAGATAATCTGTCTTTCAACTCTTATTTGTTTTTCAATAAATCGCGGATTTCAGCTAACAATTCCTCCTGGCTTGGTCCAGCAACTTCAGCAGCGGCGGCTTCGTCAGTAGCCTCCTGTTTTTTTGTAAGGCTTTGTGCTTTTTCCATTGCTTTCACAATGAAGAAGAGAACAGTACCAACGATGACGAAATTGATAATAGAGCTTAAGAAGTTACCATAAGCAACACCATTCCAGCTAAGCTCAGCAATCTTTTCTGCACCAGCAGCTTTCAAAGCTGGGTTGAGAAAAAGTGGTGTGATTACATCATTTACCATGGATGTAATAATATCTCCAAAGGCACTCGCAATGATGACACCGACTGCTAAATCAACAACATTACCGCGAAGTAAAAATGCTTTTAAATCTTTTAACATATCCTAAATATGTCCTTTCATAATAGTTAACACCTCCCATTATATGCCGAAAGTATCTTTTTTTCAAGTATTCTAACTTGGAAATTTTACATTTTTACAGTTTTAGTATAAAATAGGATATGCTATAATAGCTGATACCTTGCACTGGAAGGAGGTGACCTCATGATTTCAAAAGAGAAAATTAATGAGATTAAACAGGGCGTCAATATTGTTGATGTCATTGGGGAGGTCATCTCTCTGACGAAAGCGGGGCGCAATTTCTTAGGGCTCTGTCCTTTTCATGGAGAAAAAACACCCTCTTTTAATGTAGTTGAAGACAAGCAATTCTTCCATTGTTTTGGCTGCGGGAAGTCAGGGGATGTTTTTAAGTTTATCGAGGAATACCGTGGCATTTCCTTTATCGATAGTGTCCAAGTTCTAGCTGAAAAGGCAGGTATTCAGTTAGATCAGCAGAGAACTGCGGTACAGGAACGCCGTGTCCATCCCCATCAGGTTCTCTTTGACATTCATACCGAGGCTGGAAAATTTTACAATGCCCTCCTGATGACGACTAAAATGGGGGAAGAGGCTCGAAGTTATTTACATCATCGTGGGTTGACAGATGAGGTTATCAATCATTTTCAGATTGGGCTAGCTCCGCAGGAGAAAAATTATCTTTATCGGCACTTGTCTGCTAAGTTTGAGGAAGCGGATTTGCTCGCATCAGGTCTGTTTAACACCGCTGATAACAATCTTATCTATGATGCCTTTCAGAGCAGAATTATGTTTCCTCTGACGGATGAGCATGGTCGGATTCTGGCTTTCTCTGGTCGGATTTGGCAGCAGGGTGATCTTGAGAATAAACAGCTGGCAAAATATAAAAATACTAGAAGTACAGCGATTTTTAATAAAAGCTATGAACTCTATCACTTAGACAAAGCCAAGGCAGTCATGAAGAAGAGCCAGGAGGTCTATCTCATGGAGGGCTTCATGGATGTTATTGCGGCTCATCGTGCGGGGATTGATCATGCAGTTGCCTCAATGGGGACAGCATTGACCAGAGAACATGTCCAGCATCTGGCGAAATTCTGTAAAAAGGTGGTTTTGACCTATGATGGAGATGCAGCAGGACAGACGGCGACAGCAAAGGCGCTGAATGAACTGCACGATTTTAAAGTAGAGATTGTCAGTCTACCAGATAATTTGGATCCCGATGAGTTTTTAGCAAAACATTCGGAGGAAATGCTACATCAGGTGTTGACCACTAGTCGGATTAGTGATGTAGAATTTCTAATTCAGTATCTCAAGCCTGAAAACCTTGAAAACCTGCAGATGCAGATTGATTTTGTTGATCAAATTGCACCGATTATTGCTAAGAATAAGTCTATCACAGCTCAAAATTCTTATATCTATAAGCTGGCAGATTTATTACCTGACTTTGATTATAGTCAGATAGAAGCAGCAGTCAACCGTCTGCGCTTGCATGAACGAGAAGAACGTAGTCAGAGAGCGCAAGGTCAAGGGGCTGTAAGCAGACAGCTGGTGACGGAATTACCTCAGCAGACACGTTTATCACGCTTGGTGAGGACAGAAAATCACTTGCTCAACCGCATGATGACTCATCCTTACGTCCTGAATGACTATCGACTGAAAGAGGACTTTTTCTTCTTTACACCAGAATTGCAGATTCTCTTTGGCTTATTAAAGGAACATGGAGAAGTAACAAGCTATGAGCTGGCGCAGCAAACTGAGCAGGTTCAGCGGGCTTGGTATCAAGTCTTGGAGGAAAAATTGCCAGAAGAGATAGGTGATAGTGAGCTAGAAGAGCTAGAAAGGCGACGTCAGCAAGAGCAGCTGAAACGAGAAAATCAGCAGAAATCACGTGTGATTCGTGAACAAATCCACATGGGGAATACCGAGGCAGCACTAGATGAATTGGCACAACTCATTGCACATAAAAGAAACATGGAGTAACTATGACAGCAAAAAAAGATAAAAAACAAGAAGTAACTACTTTTGATGTTCAAGTTGCGGACTTTATCCGTAACCATAAAAAAGATGGGAGTGTGACCGATGATGCGATCAACGATCAATTGGTTATTCCGTTCACCCTTGATGCAGATGGGATTGATGACCTCTTGCAACGGATTCAAGATGCAGGAATTGCAATCGTAGACAAGGATGGCAATCCAAGTGCGCGTGTTTTACAAGTAGAAGAAGAGCCTGAACTGACTGACGAAGAGTTACTCGGCAGCAACTCTGCTAAAGTCAATGATCCTGTACGGATGTACTTGAAAGAGATTGGGGTTGTTCCTCTCTTGACCAATGAAGAAGAGCAGGAGTTGGCACTTGCAGTAGAAGCTGGTGATCCAGAAGCGAAGCAACGCCTTGCGGAAGCGAATCTCCGTTTGGTTGTGTCGATTGCCAAACGCTATGTCGGTCGTGGAATGCAGTTTTTGGATTTGATTCAAGAGGGAAATATGGGCTTGATGAAAGCCGTTGACAAGTTTGACTATTCCAAAGGCTTTAAGTTTTCAACCTATGCAACATGGTGGATTCGCCAAGCCATTACTCGTGCCATTGCTGACCAAGCCCGCACCATTCGGATTCCGGTTCACATGGTTGAAACCATCAATAAGTTAGTTCGTGAACAGCGTAATTTATTGCAAGAACTAGGTCAAGACCCAACACCAGAACAAATCGCAGAACGCATGGACATGACACCAGACAAGGTTCGAGAAATCTTGAAGATTGCCCAAGAACCTGTTTCCCTAGAAACACCGATTGGTGAAGAAGATGATAGCCATCTTGGGGACTTTATCGAAGATGAAGTGATTGAAAATCCAGTGGATTATACAACACGGGTTGTCCTACGAGAACAATTAGATGAAGTTTTAGATACTCTTACAGACCGTGAAGAAAATGTTCTTCGTCTACGCTTTGGACTTGATGATGGAAAAATGCGTACCCTAGAGGATGTCGGTAAAGTCTTTAACGTCACCCGCGAACGGATCCGTCAAATCGAAGCTAAAGCCCTCCGCAAACTCCGCCACCCAAGCAGAAGCAAACCCCTGCGTGACTTTATTGAGGATTAGAAAAGTCCAGTGGACTTTTCTAACGCACGCCTAGAAATGGGAAAGCGGGCAAGTTATGTGAACCGTTTTAACGCACACCCAAAACCCGAAAGTGAGCTAGTCCATTGGACTTTTCTAACGCACGCCTAGAAATGGGAAAGCGGGCAAGTTATGTGAACCGTTTTAACGCACACCCAAAAACCCGAAAGTGAGCTAGTCCATTGGACTTTTCTAACGCACGCATAGAAATGAGAAAGCGGGCAAGTTAGGAGAACCGTTTTAACGCTCCCCTAAAAATAGAAAGCGTATCAGTGGAGTGGACTTTTCTATATGCCACCCTGTATCATATATTAGTAGGAGACATCTATCAATGGCTTATACAGAAGAAGAAGTAAAAGAAATTCAGGAACGGATTTTCCATGCCTTAGAAGAAGTCATTGATCCTGAATTAGGAATTGATATTATCAATCTCGGCTTGATTTATGAAATTCGTTTCATGGATGGGAAAACGGAAATTGATATGACCTTAACGACCATGGGCTGCCCTTTGGCAGACTTGATTACGGATCAGATTTATGATGTATTGCATACGATTCCGGAAGTGACAGAAGTGGATGTCCGCCTAGTCTGGTCACCAGCTTGGACGATACAAAAAATGAGTCGCTATGCGCGTATCGCCCTAGGGATTAAGTAATCTCAAAATAGACGAGCTACAACTCTCTGGTTTGCACAGCTCGTAGTCCGAGTTCAATTATACAAGATGCGAGGGCGTTTGACACAAGCTACACTCGCCCTATCTCCAACCTTCAACAGTCTTTCTAGGCTGTTGAAGCGAGCAAAGCAAAAATAGGAAATCTGACGCAGAGTTATCAAACTCTAGGAAGATTTATCTTTTTTGCACAGCTCGTAGTCCGAGTTCAATTATATCGAGCCTCTTGACAAGGAGTCAGTATCGTTTTGACTTTCAAAGAGTATAAAAAACTTCGTTAGATAATCGTTCTAACGAAGTTTTTATCTTATAAGCTGTTGCAACCATTGACCGCCATAAATCCAGAAGAAGCTGTAAGCAACGATGGAAATCGGACGACACAGGAGAATGATGGTTATGAACTTACGATAGCTCATGCTGGTCAAGCCGGTAATCATGACTACAATATCAGCAGGAGATACCGGAGACAGTATGCAGAGGATGAAGAAGATTTCATAGCTCCTCTTGTTATCAATTTTGCTCTCGTACTTGTAGAAGGTCTCTTCTGTCATAAAAAGCAGGCAGAAGGCCTTACCGTATTTCCGAGCTAGCCAGAAGAGGATGAGGCTTCCGATTGAGATACCGATATAGTTGACCACAAAGCCCCACCAATGCCCAAAGACAAGGAAACCAACAACAGTCGTCACACCTCCTGGAATAATCGGAAAGACAACTTGCAGAATCTGAATGAAGATATAGGTTAGGCTTCCGAATACGCCATGGCTCTTAATCGTATCGGCTAAGACATTTTGATCATTTAAAATACCAATCTTGTAGAGCCAGAAAACAAGGAAAACACTTGCAATAAGTGTGAGAATACTAAGTATCTGAAAAGTTTTTTGCCAAAATTTATACATATTATTATTTTACCATAAACTAGGGTAATTCTGAAAATAGAAGATTAAAATCCGTAGAGCGTAGACAAACAATACTCTTAGTTGTAGAACCTGTTTTAAATATAGGAAAGTTGCTATGTCCGCTAGGCTGAAAGAAAATGTCTGACAGAAGTGTTTCTTTTATCTCATCTGTTGCTATTTTTTTCATAATTTGGTATACTGATATTCACTTTAATGACGGGGTCGTTACGGATTCGACAGGCATTATGAGGCTTGTTTTGCAACTCATCTAGCGGATGTAAAACGCCAGTTAAATATAACTGCAAAAAATACAAATTCTTACGCATTAGCAGCTTAATAACCTGCCTGCGTGACCAGCAATGGATTGCTTGTGTCTCTTGTCTGGTCTTAAATGAGCAAGCTACGTTAGAATTGTGTCAGTAAATTCTAAAAGAGATGTACTGAATCGCTTGTATGAGACTTGAGTTATGTGTCGTATGCAAGTTAAAGAAAGACATAACCTATGGTTGTAGAGAAATAAGTTAGCAGGTGTTTGGACGTGGGTTCGACTCCCACCGGCTCCATTATATGTTTTTATTCCTTTTCAAAGGTTCGTAAAACGTTGATTTGACAACGTTTTTTCTTTTCTTAGTCATTTTTAATATTTTTTGAAAAAGTCAGACCTTAACCAGCCTCTTTTTTGAAAAGAATATAGTTCGAGAATTTTTCTCAAGCTTCATTATAGGTGATTCTTTGATGCATATTTTTAATTGATATAAAAAAGTAGCTCTTTATAGAAAAAGCTACTTATATTTGTTTAGCCATGCCCCTTGGCAGGGTGTTTTCCGCTAGCGATAGCTTCAGCTTCCGACATGGCTACGACTCGATCGAAGCGAGTGTTAGAGGGCATATTATCAAGACTATACCAATAGGCATCAGAGGTTCCATTGCGCGCTACATAGACGGTGCGTTGTTCTTGCTGTGCGGCAAGATCTGCTACAGCCTGGTTTGCTTGTTCTTGTCTGATTGTCTCTTCTCGTTGAGCAATAGCACTTTGGACTGCTTGGATTCGCTGTTGCAATTCTGTTTTTTGAGGCGAATCGGGTAATGTATCAACCGCGCTTTGAGCGACCGGGATATTTTCATTGACTTGGTTTGCTTCTAAGTTTTGGACAGCCGTCTCCCCTTCAGCGAGTAAACGCTCTTGCTCAGCTTTCTTTCGCTCCTCTTCGGCTTTTTTATTTTCTTCAGCTTTCTTTCGCTCTTCTTCGGCTTTTTTCGCTTCCTCAGCTTTCTTGCGCTCCTCTTCGGCTTTTTTCGCTTCCTCAGCCTTTTTTTGTTCTTCTTTGGCTTTTTTATCTTCTTCAGCTTTCTTTTGTTTTTCTTCGGTCTTCTTAGTCTTCTCTTTTTCACCAGTTTTAGTAGATGAAGAAGTAGTCAGAGTAGAATCAGGGGTACCTTGTGCCGAATGAGCGTGTTGATTAGGATTGGTGGGCTGGTAGAAGATACTGAACATAGCTAGGATTGAGAGACCAATCGAAATATTTCTCTTAAGAGTATCAGGCTTTTTCTTGGAATAGTACCAAATACCAAAGGGAGCCAGAAAAACAAGGATTGGCAAAAGCAAGAGGATCAAAAAGCCTAGACCGACTATCTTAAGAAGAGGAGAACGACCTCTTGGATAATTTTTCATAGATAACCTCCAAATAAATTCTTCTTTCGTTAATTAGTGTACCATATTTTAAAGCTTCTATTTTTTGAAATTGTTTTCTGAAATCCTATTTTCCTAAACTTTCGACCGACAAGCGTAGAAAGAAAAGTGTTTTCCTATTCATGAAATGTATCAGGAAGATTATCACAAGGAAAAGGTTTGCAGATGGCTCTAATATTTTGACTAACAGTTGTAGAAATTAGCAAGCAAAGACTTTTTTCATGTATTTATGACAGAAATTCAATCTATCAGTTGTCAGGATGTCGCGTTTATGATATAATGAAAAACAGTTCAAATGGAAGATTACTCAAGAGGCTTAAGAGGCCGTGTTGGAAACGCGGTAGGCGTGTAACAGCGTGCGTGGGTTCGAATCCCATGTCTTCCGTCAAAAAAAACTCCTTCGGGGAGTTTTTTCTATTCTATTGTCGAATAGTGGTGATTGAGGATGTACATTTGCTGGTAAACTTCTGTTTTTTGCCTATTTTGTATTGAAATATCTTTTAAATATGATATGATGATACTCAATAAAAAATCAGACAGCTGATCAAGGCTCTCGATAAAGTATAGTTTTGATTTTTGCGTGTATGAAGAACAATAGATAAACAAAGAGGTGACCAATGCAGGAAAATATCCATCATCAGTTAGCAAAGACCGAACTCCATTGCCATTTGGATGGTTCCTTGTCTCTGCCTGCGATTCGTCAGTTAGCAGACTTAGCTCAAATTTCCTTACCAGATCGTGATGAGGATTTACGTGAATTGGTGACAGCGCCTGCCCGTACAGGCTCTCTACTGGAGTATCTAACGGTATTTGATTTTATTCGTCCCTTGCTGCAGACCAAGGAGGCGCTAAGACTGGCGGCTTATGATGTAGCTGCTCAAGCAGCACGGGAAAATGTCCTCTATATGGAAATCCGCTTTGCACCGGAGTTGTCTAGGGATCAAGGACTTACAGCTCTTGAGACAGTAGAGGCAGTCTTAGAAGGACTGCAAGAAGCAGAAGCGGAGTTTGGTATTCTTGCTAAGGTTTTGGTCTGTGGTTTGAAGCAAAGTCCACCAGAGCAGACACAGACAATTTTCAAGGAAGTCGTCAGTCTAGCCCAAAAGGGCTTAGCAGGATTTGATTTTGCAGGAAATGAGGCAGATTTTCCGACGCAGGCCTTGGAAGAAGCAATCAAAGAAACCCAGCGTTTAGGGCTACGAATGACCTTTCATGCAGGAGAATGTGGCTGTGTAGCCAATGTTGCCCATGCTGTACAGCTGGGGATTCCACGTATCGGTCATGGAACAGCCCTCTTGAAAGATCCTAGGGTCATGGAAGAGTGTGTCAAGCAAGGGACAACGATTGAGATGTGTCTGACCAGTAATTTGCAGACGGGAGCAGCTGCAAGTCTGGCAGATTTTCCCTATCAGGCTCTCTATGATTTCGGGGCTAATATCACGATTAACACAGACAATCGGACGGTATCTGCCACTAATCTTACCCAGGAATATCGCTTATTTACCCAACATTTTGGAACCAACAAAGACGATTTCTATCGCTTTAATCAGAATGCTATTCGGGCTAGTTTTACAACAGAGGCAGAGAAAGAGGAGCTTTTGAAGCGCTTGGAAATAGCCTATTACAAGGATAGATAGGAGCAGACAGTCATGAGGAATTTCCTTGTGGCTTTTTTCAGTTAAAAAAGACTGGAGATAAGCACTAGGAAAAGGGACACAGGTGTTCTAATACTCATCAAAAATCAAAATCTGACGTCGTTATAGTCGCTCCGTTTACTTTTATTACTTCGTTAACTCGTCTTGCTGTACTCCAGTACTATCTGCGACTCGTTGCCTAGTACTAAAAGTAAACTGAACAACTATCACTCGCCTTGCTGAGTAAAAAGCTCCAGTGTAGGTTTTTAGCCTGTTCCCTTAAAACAAAGAAGGAACAGAGTTCTACCTGCTCCAACAGTCTGGGGATAGACTGTTGGAGGCGGGAAATGAAGAAAACAAAGTTTTCGTCAACGCAATCTGGGAATAGACTGTTGGAGGTAGGAAATAGAACGAGTGAAACTCGTGTCGAACAGTCTAGGGATAGACTGTTGGAGGCGGGAAATGAAGAAACCGAAGTTTTCGTTAAAAGTCGCAGTCAGTTACCTAGTTGATAACTAGACAAGTGATAGATGAGAAAAGTGTAATTTTCCTTAATTAATATAGCGATACGAGTTAAGGAAGTAATAAAAAGATAAACAAAATGATTACATCACCGATTTCACCCCTCTCCGACTTAGAGGAGGCTAGCTTCGCAATCCCTATCTGCTTTGCTCCAGATAGTTGAAGGTCGTCTATTTTGTGTTTATTGAGAGGCTAGTCTAGGCGATCAAATGTAAAAAATATCTACAAATTTAAATGAAAGCCTTTACAATTCTGTCTATTAAGGGTATACTAAGCAGGAGAGCAAACGTTTGCATCATATCAATAATAAATTTTGAGGAGGTTATGGATGAAGACGGAAACGGTTGACAAGAAGCGACAACATTTGGAAGTAGGTATGTCATACTCAAAGAAAATGAACAGTAGACGAGGAAATGAAGTCGAAGGTAACATGAGTGTTTACCAAGATAAGTTGATCAAGTATCCTTTTAATTTTCAAAGAGTAGTAAAATGTGGAACGGCTTCAATCCTTTTATCAGCTAGTTTTTGTGCTTGGGCTGGAGCGGTCGTTCAAGCCGAAGAAGCAAGCGGAAATTCAGCAGTCACGGAGATTGATTCGTCTCACTCTGTGGAGGAGAAAGCAGAAAGTAAGGAGCAGACGGGAGACGGTAAGCTGGCACAAGAGGCAGGGGCAAGTTCTGCTCTTGAGCAGGCAGATGCAGCTGCGGCAGGAGAGCAAGCTGATCCACAGGACACAGCCCCAGCATTAGCATTTCGAGCGGCTCCTCCAGTGGTAGATGAGGAAGTAAGGGCAGGTTTTATCCGTCTGCATTTCAAGAAACTGCCATCTGATAATCTAGCCAGCCTTGGCTTATGGACTTGGGATGATGTCGAAAAGCCCTCTAGCCAAAATGGTAGCTGGCCTACGGGAGCAACGAACTTCTCCCAAGCCAAGGCAGATCACTATGGACATTATCTTGACGTCCCACTGTCTGCGGTGAAACGTGAAAAGATTAGTTTTTTAATCAATAACACATCAGGTCAGAACCTGACGGGGGATAAAACGGTAGAGCTACTTAGTCCTAACATGAATGAAGTATGGCTGGACGAGGACTACAACACCTACCTTTATGAGCCGATCGCAGAAGGGATGGTGCGGATCAATTACCTGCGGTCAGACAATAACTATGATCGTAAATCTCTGTGGTTATGGGGTGATGTTGAAACTCCTACGACCAACTGGCCAGATGGTGTTGATTTTGAAAAACGAGGCAAATACGGCGCCTATGTTGATGTCCCATTGAAGGAGCTTGCCAAGACAATCGGCTTCTTATTACTAGATGAAAGCAAGTCGGGTGATGATGTGAAAATTCAGCAGAATGACTATCATTTTACAGACTTGAAAAAACACCGTCAGATTTTCTTGCGGGACGCAGATCCAATGATTTATACCAATCCCTATTTTATCAATGATGTCCGAATGACAGGGGCACAGCAGATCAGTCTGACTGAAATTGAAGCAACCTTTACCACCTTAGAAAATGTAACCAAAGAGGAGCTTTTGCAGAAATTGCAGGTGACCAATAAAGATCAGCAAGCCGTTGCGATAAAAGAGATTGTTCTTGATCCAGAAGCGAAAAAAGTGTTGATTCAGGGGGAGTTTGGGGGAGAACAATCTCCGTATACAGTAAAATATGAAAGTGAGCAGTTTACAACAGGTATGAATTGGCAGCTAAAAGATAGCTTGTATCGGTATGATGGTGACTTGGGAGCGCGTGTGACAGACAATGGTCAGAAAGTTGCTGTCACCCTCTGGTCACCAAGCGCAGATCAGGTATCACTTGTGGTTTATGATAAAAAGGATCAAAGCAAGGTGGTCGGTAAGATAGCCATGACTAGAGGCGATAAGGGAACCTGGAATGCAGACCTATCAGCCGATAGTGGTTTAGGTATTACAGACTATCGTGGTTATTACTATCACTATGAAATCAAACGAGGAGATCAATCCGTTTTGACCCTAGATCCCTATGCTAAATCCCTAGCAGCTTGGAACAGTGGTTTAGCAGAGACAGGTCCAGCTTATAAAGTTGCCAAGGCAGCCTTTGTCGATCCAGCAGAGGCAGGGCCAAGAGACTTGGATTACGCTGCGATTCCCGGCTTTAAGGATCGGAAAGATGCCGTGATTTATGAAGCTCATGTCCGTGATTTTACGTCTGATAAGACCCTTGAGGGCGGTTTAAAGTCCCAGTTCGGAACCTTTTCGGCCTTTAGTGAGAAATTGGACTATTTAAAAGAATTAGGTGTGACCCATATTCAACTCCTACCTGTTTTGAGCTATTACTATGTTGATGAGCTGAAAAATGGAGAGCGTATGGATGACTACGCTTCAGGAAACAGCAATTATAACTGGGGCTATGATCCCCAAAATTACTTCTCTCTAACAGGCATGTATGCGAGTGATCCGACCAATCCGAGCGCCCGCATTGCAGAATTTAAGGAACTGATTCATGAAATCCATAAACGGGGTATGGGTGTGATTTTAGACGTTGTCTATAACCACACAGCGAAAACGGATATTTTTGAAGATCTAGAACCAAATTATTACCATTTCATGGATGCGGACGGTACGCCTCGGACAAGCTATGGCGGAGGTCGCTTGGGAACAACCCACCACATGAGCCGCCGTATCTTGGTAGACTCTATTAAGTATTTGACCGACGAATACAAGGTGGATGGCTTCCGCTTCGATCTGATGGGAGATCATGATGCCGAAACGATTCAAACCGCCTATGATGAGGCAAGAAAACTGAATCCTAATCTCCTGATGTTGGGAGAGGGATGGGTGACCTATTCAGGTGATGAAAATAAACCCGTCCAGCCCGCGGATCAATCTTGGATGAAATCCACCGATTTTGCTGCCGTATTTTCAGATGATATCCGCAATACCTTGAAGTCGGGCTATCCCAACGAAGGTACGCCTGCCTTTCTCACGAATGGAAAACAGGATATTGAAAAAGTTTTTCGGAATATCAAAGCGCAACCAACGAATTTTGAAGCAGATGATCCAGGAGACGTTATCCAATATATCGCTGCTCACGATAACTTGCCACTAGCAGATATTATTGCCCAGTCCATCAAAAAAGATCCTGCGAATGCTGAAAATCTCAAGGAAATTCATCGCCGGCTCCGCTTGGGTAATCTGATGATTTTGACCTCACAAGGGACACCATTTATTCACTCGGGTCAAGAATACGGTCGAACCAAGCAATTCCGTCACCCAGATTATCGAACACCTGTATCGGAAGATAAGGTGCCAAATAAATCTCACCTCTTGACCAATGAAGACGGCAGTCCTTTTGAATATCCTTACTTTATTCATGACTCCTACGATTCGAGTGATGCCGTCAATCATTTTGATTGGAGCAAGGCGACAAATAGTGCTGCCTATCCTGAACATACCCAGAGTCGTGCCTATACACAGGGGCTGATCGCCTTACGCAAATCAACAGACGCCTTCAAATTAGCTTCCAAGGAAGAAGTAGAAAAGCGTGTGAGATTACTGACAACGGTTGGTAAAGATGGTGTCGAAAAAGATGACCTTGTCTTGGGCTACCAAACAGTTGCAAGTAACGGTGATGTTTATCTGGTATTTGTCAATGCAGATAACAAGGAACGTAGTTTTACCGCCGGTCAATCTCTAAAGAATGCAAAGGTACTAGCTGATGGTCGACAAGCAGGGACAGAAGCGATTCAAGCACCTGATGGGGTGACCTTGACAGAAGAGAAGGTGACCCTTGCTCCTCTGACCGCAACCGTTTTACGAATTGCAAAAGAAGAGGTGGTACCACCACTAGGTGGGGAGATAAAGGGTTCGGTAATTATCAAATACAAAGATGTCAACGACCGGATTCTGAAAGATAATGCCCTCGTTCATTATAATGCGGCAGTGGGGACTGCTTATGACGCTGAGCACTCAGAGCACAAAATGCAGACTATTACTGGATATGATAAAAAGACCTACACCTTAGCCCCAGCAGGCCACTACAAGGTTGGTGAGGTAGACGCTAGTAGTCATTTGGTATCATCATCACCTACGAGCGGTGTTGTTGTGGGGAATACGACCTTGATTGTCACTTATATCTATCAGGAAGTACCATTAACTGATCTAAGCCCGCAACCAAAGACTGACGCTGAAAAGACAAGTCCAACTGTCTCTAAGGTGACCAAACCAGTAGGTGAATTGAAGGTAGAAGATGTTATCGGTGCAGTGACTGATATTGGAAATGGAGTTGTTAGCCTTCTTCCTAATACAGCATTGCCAACTATTGTAGGCGATCATACTGTTTCAGTTCTAGTAACCTATCCAGATCAGACTACTGATGAAGTATCTGTTCCTGTCACTCTTATAGCCAAGGAAGAACCAACTCCTCCGACAGAGACTGATGCAGACAAGACCAACCCGACCGCCTCTAAGGTAACCAAACCAGCAGGTGAATTGAAGGTAGAAGATGTTATCGGTGCAGTGACTGATATTGGAAATGGAGTTGTTAGCCTTCTTCCTAATACAGCGTTGCCAACTATTGTAGGCGATCATACTGTTTCAGTTCTAGTAACCTATCCAGATCAGACTACTGATGAAGTATCTGTTCCAGTTACCCTTACTCCTAAGATAGGTACTAAGGGAACCAATCAAACGTCTACTCATGGAAATGAGACAGGGAATCCACACGATAAACCCAAAGGTCATGACAAGCATTTACCGAAAACAGCTAGTCAACAGTCTCTTCTAGGTATCCTCCTCGGTAGCATTCTTTTTGTCTTAGGACTAGGCTACCTCGGCAAAAATCGGAAACGGGATTAAAAGCGGTATTTCCAGTCAAGAATACGGTTGTTGATATTGTTTAATCTACAATCCCTATCCTTTAAAATCGTCTGAAGATTTGAAGGGGCATCCAGATTCTCTCTAAAAGAAGAACTAATACTTTTTAAATAGTGTTGACTTGCCTTGAGAAGTGATACTCGTCAAAAATCAAAATCTGACGTCCGTCGTTCACTCGCCTTGCTGAGTAAAAAGCTCCAGTGGAAGTTGTCGGTCTGTTTGCTTGGCTTCGTCGTTTAGTATAAAGTATTCTAACAAAAAAACTCTGAAATCAGTGAACTGCTCCCTGTCAAGTAGACAGTCAAATAATAAAAGATATTAAGCAACCTGATTCCTGAATTCCCAAGGGGTCAGGTTGTTTAATTTAGTTTGATAACGTTGTGTATTGTAAAACTGGATATAGCTTTCCACATCTGCGACTAGCTCCTCATAGGTCTTGTATTTCTTGAGATGATAAGACTCTGTCTTGAAATGCCCAAAGAAACTTTCAATTGGTGCATTGTCGATACATTTCCCAACTCGTGACATGGATAGAGTGATGCCAGCCTGTGTTGTAAAAT
>NZ_MSJL01000015.1 GCF_001921825.1 Streptococcus acidominimus | reverse complement strand
TCATGGGCTTAGTGCGCCCAAAAATAGGAAAATAAGCAAAAAGTAAGCTTCGAAAGCGAAGCTTACTGGAATTAATGCTTACAAATAGGGCTTACTTAACAACTACTTGAAGTTTTTAGAGGTGCCCGTAACAGTTTTTCTTCCAATTCTGGTAGGCTAAGCCATTCACCTTTGGCATAGCCTGTTAGGCGCTCCTTGGCACGGCGAACGCGCTGCAACAAGCCACCCATGCGGATATCTACTGTATCTAGACCAAAGACCTTGTTTTCCTGCAACCATTGACGGCTGAAGCAATTGATAAAGCCTACCAAGTCTGCTTCTAGCTCCACCAAGTCTTTTTCAGCATAGGCTAGCAAGCTGGCTTTATCCCCTTGCTCATAGGCCTTGCGGATGTCCTTTGGTAGACAAGTCTTGACAGCGAGGATCCGATTGAGCTGGGCTTGGGTTTCAAACAAGTAGGCAAAATCTCCTGCTGTCTGTGCGATCGTTGCCAGCTGATCTGCGGACTGGCGGAAATGATCAGCATCTTCTGCCAGAATATGCTGATCCAGCAAGGGACAGAGAATATCTTGGTAGAACACATATCGGTTTGGATTGATGCCGCTAAGCTGTTCGGGGATATGGGGCAACAAGTTTGCCAAATCAATCTGCATAAAGTCCTCAAAGGTCACCCCAGTATTGACTACAAAATGATCCGCAATCTTCTCCAAATCATTCCGATAAGCCAATTCTGACCAGATTTGCAAGGCAGGAAGGATCGAAAATTGGGCGGTTTCCCCACCATTATCTCCCCAACCTGTCACAATCACTTCCTTGACCTGATAGGCTTGACAAGCCTGATGAGCTTCCTTGGCAATCATACGGCTGAAATGATTCTGCGGTGTGAAGCCGATCCACTTCCAGGCTCCGCCTGCAAAGGCAATATCAGAACTGATACTCAAGTGACGCTCAAAATTGCGTTCGTATTTCTCACGTGCATCCTGATAGTAGTCCCAATACACCAGCGTCACACGGTCTTTTAGTTGTTCCAGATAGGTCTGCGTTTCTGGCAGTATCTGCAACTCACTCTCATAGTTAGCCGTCGCAGACATCAATTGGAAGAACATGTCGCTCCACATTTGGCAGTGAAAACCATACTGTTCCGCCAAGGTCAGAACCCGATCCAAGTGTTCACACATGATCAGACTACGCTCCCGCGCACCATGTTGGCGATAGTAGCGACCTAGCCCAACCAGATGAGCCTCATCCATGCCGATATTGATACGACGGGTCTTAAGATGAGACAGGCTGGCAAACATCTGGTCAATCAGCTGATAGACCTTTTCTTCGCCTACGAGCAAAATGTCTTCCACATCCCGCAGTTCCTGTACCTCTTTGACCTGCCATTTGACAAAAGCACTTAGATGGGCAAGGGTTTGAATACAAGGGACGAACTCCATGTCAAAGAGATTCGCATAGGCTTCAATTTCTTTTAATTCCTCAACCGTATAGCGTCCCCTAAAGTAGCCAAAGTAGGGCTGGTCTGCAATTTCATAGGTATCTTCCATGTAAAGCTCAAAGGTGGAGTAGCCCATCAGAGCGAGTAGCTCTATCATCTTCTTACAGGTATCAACCGTCAGTACCGCATTGCGCGAGCAATCTGCCATATAAGCCAAGCGATCATAGACCGCATCTTCTGTAATGGAAACCTCATCACCCTCTCCCAATGCCGCCTTCAAGAGACTAAGCCCTCGATAAAGCCGAAAGGGCTGGTCATAACTAAGACGATACTGTCCCTCTTTTCCTTCAAGGACGATAGAATGCCCGCTACACTGCGAGATTTCTATCTGACAATCGCCCAGATTCAACCGTTTTTGTATGTGTTCAACAGCTCGCTGTTGCTGGTCTGACAATCCTCTAATGACTACCATTGTTCTTCCTCCTGAAGCCAATTCACCAAGGCTCCGTATATATTTGCATCTTCTTGATAATGACAAGCTATAATCTTTGGCACTACACTATATTCAGGGTAGCGCTCAACTACTTCTTCAATCTTTTTCTGCAATCCAGCAATAAATGCCTCATTTTGACTGATACTACCACCAATGCTAATCATATCTGGATCCAGACTGTACTGAATGTTTAAAATTCCTAAGGCAAGATAATAGTACATCTGCTCGATACTGTCCAAACAGATAGAATTACCTTGAGCTGCTTCTTGGTAAATCTTGCGCCCATCATAGCTAGCATCCCCCGTCTTTTCCCGTACCGTACGAACCAACTTCCCTGTCGAAGCAAGGGTTGACCAGTTATGCAAGTGCTGATCTGGCTCACGCAAGGTCATATAACCAAACTCACCGCCTAAATGATGTCTGCCTCGGTGCAACTTCCCATTTAAAATAATAGCTCCACCAATCCCTGTTCCAATGACAACACAGGCTAGATTTTGCAGATGAGGTCGTGAGAGCAGTTCACTCAAGCCAACACAATTGGCATCATTTTCCAAGGTCACAGGAAGCCCATAGGACGCCAGTTTGTCATACCAGGAAAAACCGTGGATATAAGGAATCGCACTGATTCCCTCAATAATCCCTGTCTCACGATTGACCGCACCCGGCACACTAAAAGCAATCCCCTCATAGTCTGCCTTGACTAGATGGGTGTCTAAAAAGGCGAGCAAGTCTTCTAAATGTTCAGGCGTCGGGCAGCTTGCCTTTTCAAGCACCGCCCCTTCCTTGGTCATCTTTGCAAATTTGACGCTAGTACCGCCGATATCAATACACGCTATTACCATACTATCTCCTTGTTAAATCAAGATACAAAGCCCGTTAAAAACTCAAAGCGCACTTCTTCATGTAATAACAGTCACTTCCCTGACTGTTATTACCATATCCGTAAGCGGACATAGTCCGCAACGGCTACGGCAAACTAAGAAATCTGACGCAGACACTAGAGAGTTTGCTCTGCAAACTTCTATTCTACTCACCTCCATAGGTATCCCATACCTTTGGAGCTAGGAAGATTTATCCCTAAAGGGAGCCACAGAGTTTAGGGCGTGTTCAGTTAATCAAGATACGAGAGCGGTTGACACGAGTTTCACTCGTTTTATCTCCAACCTTCCACAGTCTATTCCCAGACTGTGGAAGCAACCCCTAGACAAAATAGGCAATCGAAGCAGGTTGTCTTGCAACCAATGAGATTGGTCTTTTTGTCAGTGAGTTGTAGCTCACATAAGATACAGAGGACGTAAAGAGCAAAGTAAAAATAGGAGATTGACGATGTGTTCCATGAACACGAGGAAATCTATCTTTTTTACACAGCTCGTAGCTCGAGTTCAATTATAAGATGTGAAGCCGTTAAAAAACCGAACGAAAAATAGGAAATACAAGGAGTGAAAACCTCCTGTGGGGGGATCAGCCTATTACCTAAAAAACGAGTATCAACTAAAGCTGAAATAGCTATGCCTTTTCCCTATATTTTAGGACAAACTCAATTCCACAAGATACAACGTTCGTGAAAAACCATCAAAACCCGAGTTCCACTCCTATCATTTCCCACCTTCCACAGGCTATCCCTAGACTGTGGAAGTACACAACACCTCTCCCCACTCAAGTTCTTGCCACGTATCCTTATCCTCTTGTTTCTAAAGAAAGAATGTCAAGTCTTTCTGTGCGGATTTCCTGCCCCCGGATAGCATCCGCTTCTACTTGGTAGGGTTCTTCTAGCAGATTCACATATTGAGCTTCTACCCCTAAAGAGATAACCTCTTGGCTCATGTTATAGTAGCGAAGCAGGGTGTGATTGCCAGCCGTATCCTGTTTCAAGGCGGTCGGACAGATCTTCTCTTCCTGCAAGGCTGGATGCTCCAGAGCACGCCCTGTCGGCTCAACTGTTCCTTCTTGAACAGGAACTTGGAGACTTGTCAAAGGAGTCTGGAAAGCCTTGGCACGTCTAAAGGTCGCAAAGCGCTCTGCTGGACGGTGGCATTCTAGTGCATATTCTACTTCCAATGTTCGTAAACATTGGGCATCTGGTGTTGGGAAATAGCCCCAGTCGCCCAACTCACCTACTGCACGTAAGATGGTCACAGCAAGGGTCTTGTCCTCTAACACCTCATACTCATAGAGACCTTTCGTTGCAACGGTCACCCCTTTTTCATCATCTGTCAAGCTGACAAAGGCCTGTTGTCGTTGAGGATTTTCTGGATTTTCCCAAACGGCTGACGCTTGATTCGGGCGCTCAACTACTTCAAAAATACTCTCCGCCTCATGGTTCTCCCCCTGATGATGGGTAGGGATGAGGACGCGAATGCGGTGGTCTTTTGCTGTATTGGTAAAGCGGGTTTTAAAGCGAATTTGTGGGTCTGAAGCAAGAACGGTCATATCTGTGACCAGCTCTATCCTTGTCATTTCCTGTGAACGGCCAGCCGTTCGCTTCATATACTCAACCAAGCCCTCCTGCTCCAATTCAAGTCGGTCATCCGCACTCACAGGAATCGTCAAGGTATGGGTCAAACGCAGACGAGCGGTCTGGCTGGTATTTTCAACCACCTCTACATGAGTAAGGTCAGCATAGATGGGCTGGGTATTGACTGGCTGGAAGTAGAGATATTCATTTCCAATATCCCCGCGGTCTTCAAACTGGATAAAGTCAGTATAAACCTGACCTGTCCGCTTATCATGGAGCGTCAAGCCTGCTTCTCCCACACACAGTTTAAGATAGTCTGTCTCAATCTCCCCATCTTGGTAGAGCCCTGTTTCATGAGGCTGCTCACCTTCAACCAGTTGGAAAGTTTGCCAGGAAACCGCCTCTAGGTCAACAGGGAGCGTCACCTTGATCTGACGCGCGATATAGGCCTTGCGAAAAGCATCTTTTGGTAGCTGATAGTTGAAATGTGCCCCTAAATCTTCAATGATGGCAGGAATGTGTCGTCCATCCAAATCCTGTACACAAAAGTCAGGCAACTCAAGCTCTGACATCCGCTGAAAGGCGGTCGTTGGTGCAGCTTCTTTGAAATCACATGTCGCCACTTCTAGCACCACACTCGCCTGATCGCACTTGCGGTGCAAGCCAGTATTCACTACGGTAAAGAGGTAGTCGCCAGTTGCTTGCGCAGTATCTAGCTGGTCTTTCCAAGCCTGCAAGGCATTCTCCTTGACAAATACTGCCACCGATTTAGCCTTTTCAAAACGTACTTCCATTTCACGGTGCACTTCATCTATACTACAACCACAGATACTATCATGCGGAGCATTCTGAAGCAAGGTTTTCCAAGCATAGGTCAACTGGTCTTGGTAGCTGTCACCCTTAGTCATGACAAGGAGGGGCTCCACTACCTGCTCTAAGAGATTACTGATTTCTCCATAGGCCTGTTTCAAGTAGATCCGTGCCGAGGCTGTATTTGCCAAAGTATACCAGCCATCTGTCTCCTGACTGGTCAGCTCACCCGTCACCTGCGATAAGTTTGGCGGAAGCTCTTCCTTGACCGCCGCTATATAATCGTCAAAACTACTATGTACAAAGGTGATCTCTGGATACAATTCATTGGCTACTCGAATAGCCTGACTGAGATTCTTCTGCACCGGTTGGTGATCACAACCATTCATCATCAGCCATTGATTGGTCGCCGCATATCGCTTGACATCTGCTAATTTTTGTTCCCAGAAAGCTGCCGCCTCCGTGCGATCAACAGGGATTTCATTTCCGTTGCTGTACCAATTGGCAAAGAGGATTCCTAAGACCTCACTGCCATCTGCCCCCTGCCACACCATTTCGGAAAAGGAAGAGGTGAATTGCTGGTCAGCGAGCACCTGATTGTCAAAACCGATCGGCTTGACCCCGCGACCAAAAACTGCCACATCAAGCCCTGTCTGCCGGAGCAGTTGTGGTGCCTGCCCCATATTGCCAAAGGTATCTGGAAAATAGCCAACTGCAGTGGACTTGCCCCACTTTTGACATTCTTGATGACCAATCAGACTGTTGCGGACATTGGATTCACTACTGATAAGGTAATCATCTTGCAAGATATAAAAGGGTCCTATTTTTAATTTTCCCTGATCAATGTAGGTCTGTAATTTTTCACGATTTTCGGGACGAATAGCCAGATAATCATCAAGAACGATGGTCTGCCCATCCAGATGAAAACTCTTAAATTCAGGGTCATGTTCAAACAAGTCAAACAGATCATCAAAGAGCTCTACCAGCTGCATCCTGTGTCCCTCAAAGGATTGGTACCATTCACGATCCCAATGGCTATGAGAGATAATATGAACAACGACATTCTCCATCCTACACCTCCACTCGCATACCATAGTAATCAAGCACTAATTCACAAAACATCATATTTGCCCATGAGAACCACTCACGGGAATACTTGGTCGGATCATCTACATGGAAACTCTCATGCATCACTCCTGTTCCACCATCACAAGCCACTAATAAATCTAAAATGCGTTCTTTTTCTGCCCGATCTGAACTTGTCAGTCCTTCAATACAGAGCGCAATCGGCCAGATATAGCGGTAAAATGTATGGGAACTTCCCAAGCCCTTGGCGTATTCGCCCTCATAATAATAAGGGTTTTCACTACTTAGAATCGTACGTCGGGTCGCTTGATAGACCTCATCATCCAAGGAACAGTAACCGAGATAGGGAGCTGCAAGTAAACTTGGTACATTTGGATCATCCATGATGCTGGCATTGCCCAAACCGTCTACTTCAAAGGCATAGATGGTTTCACCTTTCTGATTCTTGGTTCGACCGTAAGTTTCAATCCCCTCTCTGATCTCTGCCTGTAAGGTTCTCGCCTGCGACACAAGGTCGTCACAATCCGGCAAGGCGAGCTCTTCAACAATTTCCACGACGTAACCCAAGACAACGGTCGCAAACATATTGGACGGTACAAGGTAGCTGTACTCGCAGGCGTCGTCGCTCGGACGAAAACCAGACCAAGTCATCCCTGTTAGACCAAATGCAGGACCTGCCCCGTCATTTGCCAAGGTATCTTCCTGACGGTCTCCCTCACGAACAAATGAATAGGGGGAACGACTGTGGTCTTGTTCCACCTGCCAGAGGTGGACAATCGCTTTGGTCGCTGCGATAAATTCCTCATCAAACTGGCTTCTTTCCCCTGTTACTTTCCACAGCAGATAGGCTAGCTGTAAGGGATAACAAAGGGAGTCAACCTCATATTTCCGCTCCCAAATCCATCCAGTCAACTCGGTCTGATCCGTCTCATGATGTCCCCGCCAATTGTCCGCCATGTTAAAGGCATTCGCATAGGGATCGTGTAAAATGAAGCGCAATTGGCGTCTCAATACACCCAAGATGGTCCTGCGCAAGCGGTCATCTTCTTTCGCTAGGAACAAATATGGCTTAACTTGAGCAGTCGAGTCGCGCAGCCACATGGCAGGAATGTCCCCTGTTAACACAAAGGCCGTCCCATCATCCAGAATCTTGACAGTATTGTCCAGTGTATCTGTGTAGCAACGCTCAAATACCTGCACCCATTTAGGATGATCTTTTGCTCGTTCTGCAATAGCCTGTAACCATTGATTAACTCGTTCTTTTGAATACATGTTATCTCCTTTATTTTTACTTAATGAAAACCAAGAAACAAGGGCGAAACTAGCACTCTGTTCCTTTTGGTTTTTGAAGAGTATTAGACTATTTCTCAGTTTCTAGTATAAAATAAAGCAGACCAAAAACCCTACACAAAGTATAGGGCTTTCGATAATATCTTTTCCACTTGGTTCTATGGAGAAAAATCATGATATAATGAGGGTAGAAAACACTTTCACGGAGAGCGCTTATGAAAACTATCCTCGAACAAATCGATACTCGCTATGGCTCCAACAACTGTCATGCCTACTCAAATGGGAATACCCTCCCCTACACTGGTCTTCCATTTGGTATGAATTATTTCGTACCCCAAACAACCGACAATCAGGGAGCTTGGTTCTTCCAGCCAACCATTCCCCTCTTCCAAGGGATACGGCTGACCCACCAAGCAAGCCCTTGGATCGGAGATTATGCCTGGCTTTTGATAACCCCTGTCACAGGGGAAATGATACAGTCCAGCCTCTTTCACCGACAAAGTAGCTATCGGCTGAATGACGCCACCTTTAACCCCCATCACCTCGCCATTCACTCCGAACGCTACCAGATTAGGACAGAACTGACCCCCACAACCTACGGCGCCTGCCTAAAATTGAACAGTCTCAAGCAGCAGGAACTAAGTCTCTTTCTCCATAATGAAAAAGGGTGTAGTTTTGAACAAATCGACTCCTATTCCCTAAGGGGAACCGTGCAGGATGTCACTGAAACGACCCGCAGACCTATTAAGCTCTATATCCATCTACGCTTTAGTTCGCCGATTACTGTTGTCCGTCAACTCGATCTAGACACCGTGGTCACATTTGCCGCAACGGATATAGAAGTCCAACTTGGAACCTCTTATATTTCCCACGACCAAGCCTTATGGAATACGCCAGACCTTCATTTTGAGGACTGCAAAAACCAAGCCAAGGAGAAATGGAACCACTATCTGCACCGCTTTGAGATTAGCGATAGCGGTGGCAACGATACCCGCATGTTTCACCATGCCCTCTATCGTACCTTTCTCTTTCCACAGACCTTCTACGAGTTAGACCCCGAGGGGCAGGAAATTCATCTTGATCTTGCTTCCAATCAAGTGCGCCCCGGGAAATTCTTTACCAACAATGGATTTTGGGATACGTTTCGCACCTCCTTCCCCCTCTTTTCCCTTGTCGCACCAGAGCAATACGCCGCTTTCTTGGAAGGCTTTCTACAGATGTACCGAGAAACGGGTTACCTGCCAAAATGGCTAGCGCCTGACGAACGCGGCATGATGCCGGGCACCCTGATTGATGGCGTGATCGCAGATGCCTGTACCAAGCAGATCGCCCCTCAACTGCATGAACAACTCTTTTCCGCTATGCTAGAAACTGCCCAAAAGACGGATCCGAACAAGATTTTTGGACGGCAGGGGGCAGCTATTTATCAGCAACTGGGCTATCTGCCTTATCCACAATTTCATGAGAGCGTCAGCCATACTCTTGACTATACTTATAGCGACTTTTGTATCGCGACTGTCGCAGCGGCACTCGGGCAGGATAGCATTGCCGAAGAATACAGGCAGCAAGCCCAGAACTATCGACAACTCTTTGACCCTGAAACAGGCTACTTCAGGGCAAAAGATGAAAATGGAAACTGGCGACCGGGCTTTTCACCCTCTAGCTGGGGAGAAGATTACGCAGAGTGTTCCAGTATCCAAGCTAGTCTGGGCATCCTGCATGATATAGACGGTCTAAAGCAGGTCATGGGTGGAGAAGCCGCCTTCACCGACTACCTCGTGCGTCTCTGTAACAGCCAGCCTTTCTTTGAGGTTACGGGCTATGGCTATGAAATTCACGAAATGAGTGAAATGGCAACGCAGCACTTTGGTCAACTTGCTATTTCTAACCAGCCGAGTTTCCATATTCCTTACCTATTCCAAAAGAGTCTCCACCCAGAATATACCAGTCTCATTATCAAGAGCATTCGCAAGGAAAGTTTCCAACCCGGCTTTGATGCCTATCCCGGTGATGAAGACAATGGAAGCATGTCTGCCTGGTACATTTTTAGCTGTTTGGGATTTTATCCACTCTGCCCAGGAAAAAATGAATATGTCTGCGGGGTTCCACACTTCCCGCAACTAAAAATCTACCTCCCTACGACTGACAAATGGCTCACGATTAACAGTTATGACAACCATCCTCATTTCAACTTTGTCAAGAGCATAACCCTTGATGGCAAACCTGTGACCAGCCTTTCACACACCGACCTCCTCGCTGCCACCCAGCTCGACTTCAACCTATCTTGGTTACCGGAAATCAAGATATGAGAGCGTTAAACAACTCCTAGACAAAATAGGCAATCGAAGCAGGTTGTCTTGCAACCAATGAGATTGATCTTTTTGTCAGTGAGTTGTAGCTCGAATTCAATTACACAAGATATGAGAGCGTTTGACACGAGCACTGCTCGTTTTATCTCCAACCTTCCACAGTCTATTCCCAGACTGTGGAAGCGAGCACAGCAAAAATAGGAGTTTTGACGCAGAACTTTTAGACGATAGTTTGCTCTGCAAACTTCTATTTCCCGCCTCTCAAGGTATACTATACCTTTAGAGCTAGGAATGTTTATCTATTTTCCGAGCTTTTAGCCCAAGTTCAATTCCAAGATACAAAGCCCGTAAAAAACTCAAAGCGAAAATAGGAAATCTGACGCAGAGTCATCAGACTCTAGGAAGATTTATCTTTTTCGCACAGAGTTTAGGGCGTGTTCAATTCCAAGATACAAAGCCCGTGAAAAACTCAAAGCGAAAAATGGAGAACATTGAGGATAACATCAAGTAACTTTATAAATTTTTTACCCGAAAACCATTGAAATACTTGACAAATGGTAGAAAATAGGAAATACGACGAGCGAAAAGCTCCTGTGGAGGTTTTCAGCTTCTTCCCTAAAGAGAGCCATATCTGTAACCAGTTAAAACTAGAACAGCTACGGCTCTTTTTTCACAGTTCGTAGCTCGGGTTCCGTTATAAAAGATAATCTAATACTCTATAAAAACTGCTGTTATTTCAAGAATAGGATGCTCAACAGTGCTAGGATAGCTGGGCTACCTTGTTTCAAGAGGATAGCCTTGTTGGAGGTAAGAGCTCCATAAAGTGCTGCCCCAATCACATACAAGACGAAAATCGTGACAATTTCCAGATTATGAGAAATGAAAATCCCATAGAGGAGAAAAACTGCTAGTAAGGCATTGTAAATCCCTTGATTTTTGAAGAGGGTCTGAACAGATGGACGAGATAGGTCTTCTTTCTTCATGTTAAAGGTCTGGCTGGTCTTATCCGATACTGTCGCAATCGTTTCAAGGTAAAAAATATAGAGATGTTCCAGAGCAACAATGGTCGCTAAAATAGTCGTCATCAATGACATGGTCTTCCCTTCTTTCTAATCGTTGTCAATCGCAATCGCTTCTAAGCCCTTTACCAACTTATCCAGTAGCTTGTCTAGGCTAGCCCTTTCTTCTGCCGACAGGATACTCTCCATTTGCTCTTTCACCCCCACATGATGGCGAGGTGGAGAGGTGATGAGCTGGTCTTTGGCAAAATCGGTCACATTCACCACAATCTCCCGCTGATTTTCCGGATTGCGACTCCTCGTGACATAGCCTTTTTCTTCTAAAATCTTGAAATGACGGGTCAAGGCAGCCTGATCTATATGCAAGACTTCCTGCACCCGAATCTGATTGCAAGGAGCAAACTCAAGTAAGAACTGCAACAGCTGGTAGCGCGTCAGACTAATACCCAAGCCTTTCTCAAACAACTGGGTAATGGTCTGATCGGTTATATGGAGTTGGTAAAGCAGATGATTCATTGCGGCTGAACACTTTCTTTTATAATCAATAGAAAGCCAAAATTGAACTTATCATCAGCTCGCTTCTCGCTTTCTCATTCAACAATTGACTTATCAACAATTGATAAGTCAATTATAAGACACACAAAAGAAAAAATCAAGCCTCCTGCTTGAAATTTTCCAACTTTTTAAGGACTGAACGAGGTCACGCCCTGTGATGAGCGATTGGCATAGGAAGTCCAATCGATACTACGAGCCTTACACCAGGCTTCTACCGCAGGCGCCAATACCAGATCCGTCTGGCGCAAGGAGGCTATATCTCGAGCGCCTAACAAGGTCATGATAGCGGTGATACTCTCACAAAAGACCTGCACTTCTTCAATCGCCTGCTCTACTGAATAATCCTTTACCAATTGTAGGAAGCGGTTGGATAAGCCAACTGCTTCTGCCCCCAATGCCAGCAATTTGACGATGTCTAGCGGCGTTTTGACCCCGCCTGAGGCAAGAATCTGCGGACGACTACTCGCAGGCAGGCTCATAGCTTCTACCATAGAGATAGTCGTTGACTGGCCCCAGCCATAGAGATAGGCATAACTATCTTTTGTCCGACGAGCATTTTCGATCCTCGCAAAATCTGTCCCACCTACGCCAGAAATGTCTACCGTCTCCACACCAAGAGATGCCAGCTGATCAACCGTTTCGCGGCTCATTCCAAATCCAACTTCCTTGACAATGACGGGCACCTCTAGTGAACGGACAAGGGCTTCGATATTTCTCATCCACATTGAAAAATCACGATCCCCTTCTGGCATAACGATTTCCTGCGGGGCATTCAAATGGATCTGCAAGGCATCTGCTTCCAGCACATCAACAGCTCTTTTGGCATTTTCTACATCATGGTGGGCACCCAGATTGGCAAAGATTATCCCATCTGGATTTTCTTGACGCATGATCGAAAAGGTATGCGCCACACTCGGGTCTTTCAGAGCCGCACTGATCGAACCTGTCGCCAAAGGAATCTTGGTCTCACGCCCCAAAATCCCCAATAATTGGTTGATTGCTCCTGTCTTTTCACTACCTCCCGTCATAGCATTGACAAAAAAGGGCATAGCAAACTCCAGACCTGCTACTGATGTCTTTAAGCTGACATCTGCCACCTTTATCTCGGGTAGAGAATGATGGACAAAACGGGTCTGCTCGAGGTCGCTTGCTGATGCCATTGTAAACTGCTGATTGGCCAAGGCTACATGCTGATCTTTGCGATTCGAGCCGATAACTTCATTTCCCAACATGATTTCTCCTATTCTCTATCAGTATACGCGATTGACAGAGGCAGGGGAACAATGCCACTTTCCGCCCATGCCTGCGCAATCCTTTCTTTTTGTGCAGGGGACTCCACTAGACAGATCCCACAATCACCACCACCAGCACCTGAAGATTTGGCAACCGCACCCTCTGCCTCGGCTAACCGACACAGGCGGGAGAGTTGAGGGGTCTCAATCACCATACCCATGCCAGCTGCAAAATCTTGCAGCTGCTTGCGATTGGTCACAATCGCTTCTCTGACTGCTAGCCTGTCATTTGCTTGGCAAGCCCGAATCAGCTTTTCTAAGCAAGTCCGATTAACCTGTAAAAAGTGACGGTAAGTCGCTTCTTTTTCTTCTTGATTGAGTTGGCCTTGCATGCTAGCGACCAATTGATCGGTCGAGGCAGCAGAACCCGTCCAACCAACCAATAAATCTAGTCCATCTGGCAAATCAAGCGTTTGAATCGCTAAACCTTTCCAGTCTTGCTCTACCATTTCAAGAATAGAAGAACTCTCCAGGGCTGTCTTGAGCCAATTTCTATCCACAGAATGATAGGCAATCACACCACCAAAGCTAGAGGCTGCCAGATCTCCAAATGAGCCTGACATGGCAATTCGTAGCTGGGCGAGCACGGCTAGCTTGTAGACCAAGAGCGGTGCTAACTCCTGCTGGTAGTAAGAGAGCACGGCTTTGATAACCGCAACCGTCACTGCACCTGAAGAGCCTAGTCCATACTTGGTTCCCGACTGTTCATCATCTAAATCAGAGCGAATATCAAGGCGATAGAGGGTATCAATCGTTACTCCTAAAGCGCTAAGATAGTCTTCAACCACCTGCATACTGCTGATGATCAACTGGTAGGGATTAGGAGAAGCGGTACAAATCTGCTGACCTTGGCGCGACCATGCCACCTCGAGATCAGGCTGCTGGCTAGAGTAAATCACTCCGCTCTCTGCTGGCTGTAACTGCACAAATAAGTACTGGTTCACCGCTAGGATAACCGCTGGATAGCCCGCTTCAACAACTGCATATTCCCCTGCCAGATACAGTTTCCCCGGTGCTGTCGCCTCAATCATGAGCTACCCCTTTTGAAAAGGTGGCTTGTGATTCCTGCCAGTCTGCTTCTGACAAGACATAGGCACCAGATCCCGGAAGACTGGTCAACACTTGGTCTGCTGGCAAATATTCTTTCAAAGCAGTAACCAGCTCATCCATATCACTCGCTCGGCAGAGAACCTTAACATTGGGACCTGCATCCATGGTCATATAAGCAGGCACCGCCAAGTCCTCTCTTACCTGACGAACTGCTTCCTGAGCCTTCATGGTATCTGCAGTCCAATAAGTAAAGGGAGGATTAGCAGATAGGGTGGTCGCATGCATCTTCATCCCATTATGCTCGGTCAATTGCCCCACTCTTTCAAAGTCTTTCTGGGCAATCGCAGCCTTGATGTCTTGTAAATCCTGGGCGGCTGTTTCTACCCACATAGAATAAAAAGGAGAGGTCTGAACGGTGTGCTCCATGCCTACACGGCTGGCAATCTTTTTCTTTCCGGTGTCCACTGCCAGAATAATCATCCCAATATCCCAAGAAGCATCATCAATAGGATGTGCCATCGAATCGGCTGAAGTCGTTCCCATATCCCATTCGACGAAGCCACCAAAGAGGCTACGGGTACTCGAACCCGAACCACGTCGGGCAAAGGTCGATAATTCCTCACGGGACATCTCTAAGCCCAGAGCAGTTGCGGTTGCCAATGCTAGAGCTGCAAAGGCGGAAGCTGAGCTGGCAAGACCTGCCGCAGTCGGTACACGGTTCAAACTCTCTACGCAGGCAAATCTTTTCTCACCTGTATATTCGCGAAACAGATCTAAAAATTGTGAAATTTTTTCAATTTCTTTTTGGGACTGTTTTTCCATGTTTAAGTAAAATGTATCTGCTGGCAAGGAGGCATCAAAGATGACCTTGGTATCTGTATAAAAGGCATCCAGCGTCAGCGATAAACTTGAGTTCATCGGTAAAAACAAGGCCTTATCCCGCTTTCCCCAATATTTGATGAGGGCGATATTGGTATGGGCACGCGCGATTCCCACTTTCTTACTCATGTCCTTCTCCTAAGTACTGTATCCATGTTTGGCGAGCACCTGCTCCTGCTAAGGCTCGGGCAATTTTTTCTGCCGCCTCTTTCGTTTTAGCAAGGGCAATCATGCAACCACCTCGACCACCACCGGTTAATTTTGCCCCTAGGGCGCCGGTGTCACGGGCAATAGCCACCAACTGATCCAGACTCTCGTCTGATACACTCAAATCCTGCAAGTAGGCTTGAGCTTGGTTCATTGCCTGTCCTAGCAACTCTGCCTGATTGTGTGCCAAATAGTCTCGTGCCTGATAGGTCAAATCTCCCAAGGCTTTGACCCAACCTTCCACCTCACTGCATCGCCGGTACAGAAACGCTACATCCGTAATCGCTTCCAGTGTATTTCCGGTCTTTCCCGTATCTGCGACAACAAGGTAGGCATCTAAGGAAAGGGCTAGGGGTTCAATCGGTTGATTCTTGATGAAAAAGATTGGGGAGCTTCCCGTTACCGTCGTTGCATCAATCCCCGAGGGATTCCCATGAGCAATCTTTTCTGATGACTGGATGATTTCCCACAACTCTTCATCAGATAATCTTTTTCCATAAAAGGAAAATAATGCTCGCGCGACTGCGGCAGCCACTGCTGCGCTTGAGCCCATGCCCCGTTCTGCTGGAATAGTGGAGCTGATCTCTATATGAATGGCTGGGTCTGTCGGAGCCCCAATCCGATAGAGAGAAAAACGAATGGCATGCTTCAAACTTTCCCAGATTTTCGGTATTTCATGCACCATGCCTTGGTAAAAATCACAACTAACCGAAAGGGCTTGCCCCTCTTTTCGAACCTCTGCTATAATTTGGACAGCAGAAAAAGGCATTGCAATGGCTGGCTGACCGTAGACCACTGCATGCTCTCCCATCAAAATAATCTTTCCTGTTGACGTTCCTATTGCAACCATGATGTCTCCTTATGCAGCTTCTATTATACCATGTTTCAGGAAAAAGCTTCTACTATTTTACATTTCTCCTTTCTTCTCATCAGTGGCTAGCAAGACGTAGCAAAAATTTGTCTTTCAATCCTAAAATCGCTACAATATTAGTATCAGACAGGACGAGGAATCACGCTATGAATATCAATCAGTTGCTCCAACAAGCACCAAAAACTCTCCCCATTCTCGACGCCACTTTTGGGCTAGAGCGCGAATCTCTGCGCATGAATAAGGAGAATCGAATCGCTCAAACACCGCACCCCAAAAGCCTTGGCTCGCGAAACTTCCACCCCTATATCCAGACGGATTATAGTGAGTCCCAATTGGAATTGATCACGCCTATCAGCCCGTCAACCCGCGAAGCGAGACGGGTTCTAGGAGCGATTACCGAAGTTGCCTACCGCTCGCTGGAGCAAGACGAGTATCTCTGGCCCCTGTCCATGCCACCTTATGCAAAGGAGGAGGACATCCGTATCGCCCAGTTAGAGGATGTCCACGAATACCGCTATCGAAAAGGACTTGGACAACGCTACGGCAAGCTACTTCAAGCCATGTCAGGGATCCATTATAATATGGAATTGGGGTCAAAGCTAGTCAACCAATTATTTGGTATAAGCCAGTACGATTCCCCACTTGAATTTACCAATAAACTCTATCTCAAACTAGCCCAACAATTCTTACGCTACCGCTGGTTTTTAACCTACTTGTACGGTGCCAGTGTGATGGCTGAAAAGGGATTTTTCAAAGAAGAGTTGCACCATCCTGTACGCTCTCTGCGAACCAGTTCACTCGGCTATGTAAACGCTACTGAAGTTCAGGTTTCCTTTGCCAGTCTGGAAACCTATGTTCGCGATATTGAACATCATGTCGCAACAGGCGCCCTCTCTGCCGAAAAAGAGTTTTATTCAGCCGTTCGCTTGCGCGGTCATAAACACAGTCGGGACTATTTGACAAAAGGTATTCGCTATTTAGAATTTCGCTGTTTTGACCTCAATCCTTTTGATTTTCTTGCGATCAGCCAAGAAACCTTGGACACCGTCCATCTCTTTATCCTTGCCCTCCTGTGGATGGATAGCCCAGAAAATGTAGACGAGACCCTAAAAGCAGCAGACGAACTCAACAACCAGATTGCCCTTGCCCACCCACTCAACTCGCTACCCGCAGCAGCTGACACACACACCATTCTCCAAGCCATGGAGGCGGTCGTCTCCCACTTCCAATTGGGAGACTACTACCAAGACCTGATCGGCACGGTTCAACAACAAGTGGAGCAGCCTGCATTAACCTTGTCAGGACAAATCGTCCGACAGATCAAAGACCAGTCGCTCCATGCATTTGGTCAGCGCCAAGGTCAGAACTTTCACAACCATGCTTGGAGCGCCCCTTATGCCCTCAAGGGCTACGAAGAGATGGAACTCTCGACCCAGCTGCTCATGTTTGATGCCATTCAAAAAGGGGTGAACCTCGAGATTCTCGACAAAGACGACCAGTTTCTCAAGCTCTGGCACAAGAGCCATGTCGAATACGTCAAAAATGGTAACATGACTTCAAAAGACAATTATGTCATCCCCCTTGCTATGGCCAATAAAACGGTCACGAAAAAAATCCTTGCCGCAGCAGGATTTCCTGTTCCAGCAGGTTCAGAATTTTCAAGCAAGGCAGAAGCCCTACGCTACTATGGACAAATTGAGAAGCGGGCTATCGTCGTCAAGCCAAAGTCCACTAACTTCGGACTGGGTATTTCCATTTTCCAAGAGGGAGCCAGCCTGACAGACTACGAAAAAGCGCTTGATATTGCCTTTTTAGAGGATAGCCAAATCTTGGTCGAAGAGTTTATTGCAGGCACTGAGTACCGCTTCTTTGTCCTTGATGGAAAGTGTGAAGCCGTCCTCTTGCGCGTCGCTGCAAATGTAGTAGGGGATGGGATTCATACGATTAGGGAATTGGTTGAGCTGAAAAACCAAGATCCGCTACGCGGTCGAGACCACCGCTCTCCGCTTGAAATCATCAACCTAGGCGATATTGAAAAACTGATGCTTGACCAGCAAGGCTACACGCCAGAAACCATTTTAAAAGCTGGCCAAAAGGCTGAATTGCGGGGCAACTCCAATATCTCAACCGGCGGTGATTCGATCGATGTGACAGACCAGATGGATGAGGGCTACAAACAGCTAGCAGCTGACATGGCGACTGCTATGGGAGCTTGGGTCTGTGGGGTTGACCTAATCATTCCAGACCCGACCTTACCATCTAGCAAGGAAACTCCTAACTGTACCTGTATCGAACTGAATTTCAACCCCTCCATGTACATGCACACCTATTGCTATCAAGGACCGGGACAGGCACTAACACCTAAAATTCTTGCCAAGTTATTCCCTGAAATCATCAACAAGTAGGCATTATATAGTTGTTTCGCTTTTATAGCCGTTTAGTTTATTTTTAGTACTAGCTCAAACAATCTGGGGAGAGATTGTTTGAGGTGGGAAATAAAGAAAACGAAGTTTTCGTCAAAACAATCTGGGGAGAGATTGTTTGAGGTGGGAAATAAAGAAAACGAAGTTTTCGTCAAAACAATCTGGGGAGAGATTGTTTGAGGTGGGAAATAAAGAAAACGAAGTTTTCGTCAAAACAATCTGGGGAGAGACTGGGTGAGGTGGGAAATAAAGAAAACAAAGTTTTCGTTAAAAGTCGCAGGTAGTTGTCTAGTTGATAACTAGACAAGTGATAGATAAGAAAAGTGTAACTTTTCTCAATAGTACAACTCAAGATACAAAGCCCGTAAAGAACTCAAAGCGAAAATAGGAAATCTGACGAGTGAAAAGCTCCAGTGGAGGTTTTCAGCCTATTTCTTAAAGAACCATCATCAGCTGAAGCTGAAACAGTTATGTCTCTTTTTCGCACAGAGTTTAGGGCGTGTTCAATTCCCCAAGATACGAGAGCGTTTGACACGAGTTTCACTCGTTTTATCTCCAACCTTCCACAGTCTATTCCTAGACTGTGGAAGCAACTCCTAGAGACAAAATAGGCGGCCGAACAGAAGTTTTAGCTTCGTAGTGAGACCCCCACAAAGGCAACTAGATTGGCGTGTTAGCGCCAATCAGATGCCTACTGTGATGTCTATCTAGGGTTACTCAACTTTCTGACTACGCTTTGTCAGTGAGTTGTAGCTCAAGTTCAATTATACAAGATACAAGGGCGTTAAACGAGCAAAGCAAAAATAGGAGTTTTGACGAGTGAAAAGCTCCAGTGGAGGTTTTCAGCCTATTTCCTAAAGAACCATCATCAGCTAAAACTGAAACAGTTATCGCTCTTTTTTGCACAGCTCGTAGCCCGAGTTCAATTATACAAGATACGAGGGCGTTAAACGAGCAAAGCAAAAATAGGAGTTTTGACGCAGAACCACAAGTTCTAGGAAAAACTATCTTTTTTGCACAGCTCGTAGCCCGAGTTCAATTACACAAGACGAGTTAACCAAGTAATAAAAATATAAACTAAATGACTATATTATCTCTGACAAGCTCCCGGGTCCCGATATGCTCAACGAAGCCATTGATTGGCTTGCGCCCTATTCTATCTGATTTCCATACAAGATTAAATCCAAGCGACTAGCATTTTAGCGCTGGTATGCTATAATAATCCTTATGGACAAAATGATTAAAACAATTTCAGAAAATGGGCACTTCCGTGCCTTTGTGTTGGATAGTACAGAAACAGTTCGGCTCGCTCAAGAAAAGCATGATACCATGGCTTCATCAACTGTCGCTTTGGGTCGTGCCTTGATTGCCAACCAGATGCTTGCCGCAAACGAAAAGGGGGATACTAAAATCACCCTTAAAATCCTCGGTAATAGCTCTATCGGTGCCATTATCAGCGTAGCTGATACTCAGGGGCAGGTCAAGGGTTACATTCAAAACCCCGACATTGATTTGAAGAAAACAGCAACGGGCGAGGTTATCGTAGGTCCTCTTATCGGGCAAGGTCAATTTTTAGTGATTACAGACTACGGTATGGGACATCCCTACCATTCCATGACCCCCTTGGTTTCGGGAGAAATCGGAGAAGATTTTGCCTACTTCTTGACGGAAAGTCAGCAAACCCCGTCCGCAGTCGGTCTCAACGTTTTATTGGACGAAGAGGACAAGGTTCAGGTAGCTGGTGGTTTTCTTGTGCAGGTTTTACCGGGAGCGACAGAAGAGGAAATCGCGCAATTTGAACAGCGGATCCAGAACATGCCGGCTATTTCGCAACTGCTGGCGTCAAGCAATCATATCGAAGCCCTTTTGGAGGCTATTTATGGCGAACAAGCCTTTAAGCGCCTGTCCGAAGAACCTCTTAGCTTCACCTGCGATTGTTCAAAAGAACGCTTCTTACATGCCCTTGCTAGCCTACCAAAAGCTGACTTAAAGGAAATGCAGGAAGAGGACAAGGGGGCAGCGATTAACTGCCAATTCTGCCAAACCCATTACCACTTTGACGAAAACGACTTGGAGGAACTCATCAATGGCTAATCTCAATACTCCATTTATGATTGGAAATGTCGAAATCCCCAATCGAACAGTCCTAGCCCCTATGGCTGGCGTGACCAACTCTGCCTTTCGTACTATCGCCAAAGAAATGGGGGCAGGTCTTGTCGTCATGGAAATGATTTCAGAAAAAGGACTGCTATATAACAACGAAAAAACCTTGCACATGTTGCATATCGAAGAAAATGAAGATCCCATGTCGATACAGCTCTTTGGTGGAGATGCGGACGGACTATCACGCGCAGCAGAATTTATCCAAAAAAATACCAAGACAGATATGGTAGATATCAATATGGGTTGCCCTGTCAACAAGGTCATTAAGAATGAAGCAGGTGCCAAGTGGCTCAAAGATCCAGATAAGATTTACCATATTATCCAGCAGGTAAGCTCTGTTCTTGATATTCCCCTAACCGTTAAAATGCGGACAGGGTGGGCAAGTCCTGATCTTGCTGTCGAAAATGCCCTTGCCGCAGAGAGTGCTGGAGTGGCAGCACTTGCCATGCACGGTCGCACTCGGGAGCAAATGTATACAGGAACAGTTGACCTCGAAACTCTTAGCAAGGTGGCGCAAGCACTCACCAAGATTCCATTTATTGCAAATGGGGACATTCGCACCGTCCAAGACGCTCGCCAGCGAATCGAAGAAGTCGGCGCAGATGCCGTCATGATTGGACGGACTGCCATGGGAAACCCTTATATTTTCGAGCAGGTCAACCACTATCTGGAGACAGGGGAAGTACTGCCTGATTTGAGCTTTGACGACAAGCTCACCATTGCCTTTGAACACCTGACCCGCCTGGTTAAGCTCAAAGGCGAAAGCATTGCCGTACGTGAATTCCGAGGACTTGCTCCACATTATCTACGCGGAACAGCTGGTGCCGCTAAAATTCGTGGTGCTGTCGCTCGCGCCGAATCAGTAGAAGAAGTTGAGACACTCTTTCATCAAGCACGTGAAGCCTATAAAAAATAGACCTCCTTTCTCAGACTCCATCGTGTCAGCTAGCGGACTGTTTAATACTAAAAATACTAAACTTCTCCTTACTTTTTCAAGATACAAGAATCCCTTGACTTTTCTATATAAATTATTTTATAATAATATTAGACCTCCTGCGAAACTATAATTTAGTCTCAAAATTGATAATCCCAGCAATTAGATTCATCCGTAAACCGAATCTTCGTTTTCGATTACGATAAGTCGTTGAAAAAATCTTAAAAGCTTTCACCTTGGCAAACACATTCTCCACCTTGATACGACACGAGGCCAAAGCCTTATTATAAGCTTTATCTTCATCTGTTAAGGGGTGTAATTTGCTTGATTTTTTTGGAGTTTTCGCCTGTGAGTATAGTTTCATAATCCCTTGATATCCACTGTCTGCTAAAATTTCGCCTGCCCTAGATAAGTCTCTTCGACTGGTTCTAAAAAGTTTCATATCGTGGCAATAATCCAGCTGGATATCAACGAAAAGAATCTTTCCCTGCACGGTCACAATCAGTTGGGCCTTACCTACATGAAACTTCTTTTTCCCAGAATAGCTTAGGGTTTGCTTTTTTGGGGACGCTGAATTTTCACTTCGGTGGCATCAATAATCACAGTATCTGTATCTTTTATCACAGCTTTGTCAATGGTAAATCCATTTTGAGCTAAGACTTCTTCAACCCAATGACTGCGACGAATAAGATTGCTCTCGTGTACACCAAAATCAGTCGCTATCTGTTCATAAGTACGATATTCACGGAGATATTGAAGAGTAGCCATCAAAATGTCTTCTAAACTCATTTTCGGTTTACGGCCACCTTTAGAGTGTTTTCTCTGATAGGAAACTCTTAGGACTTTTAGCATTTCTTTAAAGGTTCTTCTCTCAACGCCGACAAGACGTTTAAAGCGACTATCTGTGAGGCTTTTACTAGTTTCATAATTCATATGTATAGTTTAGCATATTTTGTTTCGCAGGAGGTCTATTATAAAATAAAACGCTTTCTTGGAAAGGGAGGTGTTCTATTATGTTATAGTAGAAAGTGCTTAGTCTACATTTTCCTAGCTTCTAAATATAAGGAGGACTAATATGACAAAGAGCATAAAATTATTAGCATTTATAGGGATGCTATCTCTACTATTATCTTTTATTACTAGTGTTAACGCAGAAGATGTAAATTATAATAGTATTGCTCCTGTTGAGGATTTCACTCAAGAACAAAGTGAAAGAGTAAAGCAGTATCTAATTCAGGATGGAGAAAGAGTCTACTTTGATTATGATAGAGCCTTACAAAATAGGGAATCAGATGAACTAATTAATATAGGCTTGTTAATTGAAACCATTAGTGAAGAGTACTCTAATTCTACTTTTACTCCTAATTCATATTTTAGAAGTATTCCTATACCATTTCACTGGAACTATTGCGGTCCAGGTCACAATGGTAATAATTTTACTTTACCTGTTACAGATGTTTTGGATCAAGGTTGCCAAAATCATGACAGATGTTTTACAGGAATGGGATACCGTAAAAACTGTGAATGCAATCGCCAACTGGTAGAGTATATCCGAATTAATCGCCGTTGGATACCCGCAGATGTTCGCTGGAAAGCCGATGCAATAAAAGTCTATTTTGAAACTGCAGGTCTGATAGGATGTTAAAATACTATAACAATATTAAAAATAGTCGGTTCGACCTCTATTTTATCCTTTTTATCCTCTTCATTTGGTCTATGGTTATTTGGATACCACCTAGTATTCATCTTCCTTTTGGTAATCATAGCATGTCCGTCATTGATTTTATCTATCGCTATTTTCTTCCAGCGAGCGGATGGCTGTCCATTCTAACCGCCCTTCTTTTCAAAAGAATAAAATTGTTCCTATTTGGCCTCCTCTGCCTGCAGCCAATCGTTGTGACACTGGCTCTCTCCTACCTCATTTTCGGGATATTGGGACTAGATGCTCGATAACGTATCCTAGCCACTATATAGTCGTTCAGTTTATCTTTTATTACTTCGACGATTGTGGAAACTCCGTTTCCCTATTTCCAACTTCCCATAATCTCCCAGATTATGGGAACTCGCTTTGCCGTACTCTACGATTGTTACTGACTATCGTCAGTATGATTTCCAACCTTCAGCTCGTTGCCTAGTACTAAAAGTAAACTAAAAGACTATAAAAGTCGTATCAACCCTAGAATGGTCCATTGATACGACTTTTTTTACGATGTATCCAAAATCTGGAAATAGCTCTCACCAAACAGCAAAAGACTAGTACTGAAAGACTATGATAGAAGAGGCTAGCCTAACGGCTTATATCATAGTTCAATTTTCTAGCTTTCACCCCAATTTTCAGGGTATCCCCTGCCTGCAATTCTCCACGAAGCAGCATTTCAGCCAATGGATCTTCTACTTTCATTTGAAGCAAGCGGCGGAGCGGACGAGCTCCCATTTCACGATCGTAGCCCTCCTGCGCTAATAATTTCAAAGCGGACGGCTGTATTTTGAACTGAATCCCCTTTTCATTCATAACGGCTTGAAGCGGACGAATCATCACTTTCACCACTTCCTGCATATCCTGATCCGTCAAGCTATGGAAGACGATTTTCTCATCAATTCGGTTGATAAACTCTGGTCGGTAGGTCTTTTTCAATTCTTCAAAAATCCGCTTTTCAACCTGTTCCTGACTATGTGATAAGTCAAGCGCTCCAAAACCAACCGTCTTCTCATCCCGCAAGGCAGTTGCCCCAAGGTTTGAGGTCATGATAATGAGAGTATTTGAAAAATCAACCTTCCTCCCCTTGCTATCGGTCAAAACACCATCATCCAAGACCTGTAATAGAATATTAAAGGTATCCGGGTGTGCTTTTTCCACCTCATCAAAGAGCAAGACAGCATACGGTTTGTTGCGGACTTTCTCTGTCAGCTCGCCGCCTTCTTCATAGCCGACATAGCCCGGAGGAGCACCATTTAAGCGACTGGCAACGAACTTTTCCATATACTCACTCATATCAAAACGAATGAGGGCTGACTCATCATCAAACAAGACCTCTGCCAAAGCCTTTGCCAATTCTGTCTTTCCGACCCCAGTAGGTCCTAAGAACATAAAGGAGCCAATCGGACGCTTGCCTGTCCGAATCCCTGATTGATTGCGGCGAATAGCACGACTAACTGCAGAGATAGCAGCCTCCTGCCCAATCACCCGCTTGTGCAACTCAGCTTCTAAATTCAAGTATTTCTTGACATCCGTCTGACTTAACTTAGCAACTGGAATGCCTGATAACCGGCTAAGGGTCAGCAAAACATCCTCGTCTGTCACTTGAGCATCACTTACGGTTTCCGGGCTTTCTGCCTCCAACTCCTTGATCAACAATTGACGAACGGTCTTGTGCTTTCCTGCCATGAGCGCCTGATCTGTGGCAGATAATTCAGACTGCTTACCACTTGCTTTTTGCCGGTTCTGCACCGTTGCGCTCGCCTCATCCAGCAAGTCAATAGCCGAATCGGGTAGATTTTTACTGGTCAAATAGCGTTTCGCAAAGGTAGCAGCAGTCACAATTGCTTGGTCTGTAATCTGAATATGATGATGGCCTTCATAGGCTTTCTTCAAGCCCTGCAAAATGGCAATGCTATCTGCTACACTCGGCTCCTCTACTGTTACTCTTGCAAATCGACGGGAGAGGGCTGCGTCTTTTTCAATATGCTTTTGATACTCATCCTGGGTCGTTGCCCCAACGGTACGCAAGGTTCCACGAGCTAGGGCAGGCTTTAAGATATTAGCCGCGTCCAAGGTGGAGTCAATGCCACTACCAGACCCCATAATGGTATGCAACTCATCAATGAAGAGGATGACGTTCCCGTCGTCTTCAATATCGTTGATGATATTGGTCATCCGCTCTTCAAAATCCCCCCGGAAACGCGTTCCAGCAATCACATTCATCAAGTCTAACTCCAAGACCCGCATCTTGGCTAGACTAGCTGGCACCTCACCGTCGGCTACCCGTTGAGCCAAGCCCAAAGCAAGGGCTGTTTTCCCAACCCCCGCATCTCCGACTAGGACAGGATTATTCTTGCTCTTACGGGAAAGAATCTGAATCATGCGCGAAATTTCATCCTCACGACCAATGATTGGATCAATCTGCCCTGCACGAGCTAGGGCTGTCAAATCCCGCGTGTAGTCCTCCAAACCACCTGTCTGAGGAGCTGGTGGCATCCCCATCATATTCGCCATGGTTGGACGATTTGCTTTCCCACCTTTCATAATGCTGCGGATAGACTTCAAATCTTCCTTGGTGAAGCCAGCCTTTGCCTCTAGGTTCTTTCGCAGATCAATGAAACGAAACTTGGTATCCGAATCTCCAAACTCAAATCCAGCCTTGTCTAGGACTTGTGAAGCGATGGAACGCTTGTCTAAGAGCATGGCCATGAAGAGATGTTCCGTCCCAACCTGTCTGGCTTTAACCACTTCTGCAATCTTGTGAGCAAAATCTGCCACTTCATTGAGTCGCTTTGAACTCTGTAAAAAGGTAAATTCCTCTAAGTCCTCAAGATAGGTACGCTCTGTCACCGCATAGATTGCCTGCTCATAATCCGTAATATCAAGTGGATAATCCGCCAAAGTAGCTCCTGCAATCGTGTCTGGATTAAGGACAAAAGCCATTAACAGATGCCAAGTCTCTAAGTAGTCACACATGTAGCGCTGTCCGATTAACTGCGCATCTTCATAGATACGCCGTAATCCATTTGAAAATTTCATTCTAATCCTCTTTCCTATCCAATCGTCGTAAAATCTGTCGCATCATCCGCGCACGAATAGCACTGGCATCATTTCCCAAGATCTCGTTACTGCTAGCAGCTAGAAACAAATTACCCTCGCGCTCTGTCATCAACTGCTCATCAAATAAGAGTTGCAGAATATCCGCAAACACCGCGCTAGACAATTCTGTCCCCATATTGTGTAACAAGTCGCGAACCAACTCATGCTTGTCCGAAAAGGTAATCCGACCAATTCGGATATAACCTCCACCCCCACGCTTGCTTTCTACAATATAGCCACGGCTAGCAGTAAATCGTGTCTTAATCACATAGTTAATCTGACTTGGCACCACCTCAAATCGGCTTGCCAACTCACTTCTGCGCAACTCTGCTACACTCACCTGTTCTAATATCGCCTTGATATGTTCTTCAATATAATCAGATGTATTTTTTATCGCCATAGACTCCACCTCTTTCTCTGACTATCTTTGACTATTATACCCTAATTCCCTGACTTTGAAAAGCAAAAGCAACGCAGACCGGTTTTCAGAATAGTCTATAAACAGGGAAGCCTTGCTCCACTACTCACTTTGATATTTGGAGAGAAAAGTAGAAACTATTTTAAAACAAGAGTTTGGGTATTATAGGAAAAATCCAAACAGAATTTCTTGCATTTCTCACCAGCTTTCCCTATAATGAAAAGAGGAATTACATTCGAGCTACGAGCCACTGATTGTTGATAGCCCTCCAATAAGCTAGCTATCTTCGTCTGGAAATCGACTGTTAAAGTGGGAGATAGAACGAGTGAAACTCGTGTCAAAAACCCTCGTATCTTATGCAACTGAGTTCAGCCTAAAACCTCGGAAAAAAGAGACGTAACTGTTTCAGCTTTAGCTGATTACAGGTATGGCTCCCTTTAGGTATAGACTTCCTTGTATTCGGCGAACACTACGTCAGTCTCCTATTTTTCAGTCGGTTTTCTACGGCTTCACATCTTGTGTAACTGAACTCGGACTAAGCACTGGGTGAAAAAGAGACGCAACTGTTGCAACTTTAGTTGCTTACAGGTGTAGCTCCCTTTAGGGAATAGGCTGAAAACCTCCACAGGAGCTTTTCACTCGTCAAGATTCCTAATTTTCAGTCGGTTTTTTAACGGCTTCACATCTTAATTGAACACGCCCTAAACTCTGTGCGAAAAAGAGACGCAGGTGTTCTAGCTTTAGCTAGTTACAGCTGTGGCTCCCTTTAGGGATAAATCTTCCTAGCTCTAAAGGTATGGGATACCTTTAGAGGCGGGAAATAGAAGTTTGCGAAGCAAACTCTCGTCTAATGGTTCTGCGTCGTATTTCCTATTTTCACGGTGTGCTTTAAACGCCCTCGTATCTTATTTAACTGAACTCGCCCTAAACTCTGTGCGAAAAAGATAAATCTTCCTAGGGTCTAATGACCCTTCGTCAGATTTCCTATTTTCGCTGTGAGTTTTTTACGGGCTCGTATCTTATTTTTAAAGGAGTTACTATGTTTACCTATTCATTTCAAGAGCTTGTGCAGGATTTTACGTCTATTTCTGTTGAGGAAACTGAACGTCTGCTTTCACAAGGGGAAAATGTCATTCTCTTTTTAGGACGCGCGACCTGTCCCTATTGTCAGCGCTTTGTGCCAAAGCTCCATAGCGTTACCCAAGCAAATGGATTGACTGTCTATTTTATTGACAGTAGTAATCCCGATCCTCAACTGCAAGCCTTTCGCCAACGCTACCAAGCAGCGACTGTTCCCGCTCTCCTATTTGCAAGTGCAAACGGCGTGCAAGTTCGTTGCGACAGCTCTATGACAGAAGACGAAATCCGCCAATTCTTAACTGTCTAAAATGTCCCAGCTACAAGTAGAATTTGACCGCCAGCAGGTCACTGTTTATCACCATCATCAGTCTATTGGAACCATTAAGCTATCGGAAAATCCATATCATCAGCAACATACCTACCTAACCTTTGACTTGACGATATATGACGATAGCCTTGCCGCTCCTCTTTTTCAGACCATTCGCAGCCATTGCAAGAAGCCCTTACAGGTCATGCTGTCCTCAACCAACCAGAGTCTCATCTCCTTTTTAGAAGCAGGAGGTTTTCAGTGCAAGCGGATTTGCCATGAAATGGTTGTCAGCGTACAGGACTATCTCGGAGAGCTGACCTCGACTTCATTTCAAATCGCAGAATGTGCAAGTAAGACCTACGAGACTTGTAGCCACCTGCTACTCCATTACTATACAAAAAGCCACAAGTCAATCAGCCCCTTTACGGAGACTGCAGAAGACTTTTTTGCAACTCTTCCTGATACTGTCTATTATCAAAGCGGAGCAAAGGGAATTGAAAATCTAGCGTTTATAGAGGACAATGAGATTGCCTATGTATGGGGAGAGGACAACAACAGTCTCCGCTCCTTTCTCCATCAAATCGTTCCCTATCTCTTTCAAGAATATACAGAAATCCTCTTTGAAGCAGATGATGTGGACAGCTGTGCTATGACCCTCAAGTCACTCTTTAAAGAGCAGGCGGATGCGCATTGGGATACCTATATCTTGTCCTAAAATTCTAGTAGTCTTCGAAAATCAAAATATAGTCATTTAGTTTATCTTTTATTACTTCGTTAACTCGTCTTGCTGTACTATTGAGAAATGTTACACTTTTTGAAAATCACAATAATCACATAAAAAGAGAAGAACAAGCGTTCCTCTCTTTTTCATTTACAAGATTATTTACCAAGTGCCGCAGCCATTGTTGCAGCAACTTCTGATTCAAAGTCGTTAGCTGCTTTTTCAATTCCTTCACCCACTTCAAAACGAGCAAAGGCTACAACGCTAGCATTTACTGAATCAAGGTAAGCTTCAACTGTCTTGCTATCGTCCATAATGTAAACTTGTGCAAGAAGGGTGTAAGCTTGGTCAACTTTTGTATTGTCAAGCAAGAAGCGATCCATTTTTCCTGGAAGGATTTTATCCCAGATTTTTTCTGGCTTACCTTCAGCAGCCAATTCTGCCTTGATAGCTTCTTCTGCTTGTGCCAACACATCATCAGACAATTGAGCTTTTGAACCATATTTCAAGAATGGAAGGGCTGGTTTACCAACCATTGCACGGCTCTCATTGTCTTGTTCAATTTTATGGTTCAATTGTGCCAACTCATCTTTCACGAATTGTTCATCCAATTCTTTGTATGAAAGAACAGTTGGTTTCATCGCTGCAATATGCATTGATACTTGTTTTGCAAGGGCTTCGTCGCCACCTTCGATAACAGAGATAACCCCGATACGACCACCATTGTGTTGGTAAGCACCGAATGCTTGTGCATCTGTCTTTTCAATCAAAGCAAAACGACGGAATGAGATTTTTTCTCCGATAGTTGCAGTCGCATTAACATAAGCTGCTTCAAGAGTTTCACCTGAAGGCATTGTAAGAGCAAGTGCTTCGTCATTGTTAGCAGGTTTGCCTTCTGCGATCACTTTTGCTGTTTCGTTTACCAATTCAACGAATTGAGCGTTTTTCGCAACGAAATCTGTTTCAGCATTCACTTCAACAACTGCTGCCACATTTCCATCTACATAAACACCAGTCAAACCTTCTGCTGCTACACGGTCAGCCTTCTTAGCTGCTTTTGCCATCCCTTTTTCACGAAGCAATTCAATCGCTTTTTCGATATCACCATCTACTTCAACAAGGGCTTTTTTAGCATCCATGACACCAGCACCAGATTTTTCACGCAATTCTTTTACAAGCTTAGCTGTAATTTCTGCCATTTTAATTCTCCTTTAAAATAAGATACGAGCCCGTTAAAAACTCAAAGCGAAAATAGAAAATTTGACGCAGAAACTTCAGTTTCTAGGAGAATTTGTCTTTTTCGCACAGAGTTTAGGGCGTGTTCAGTTACAATAAGATACGAGGGCGTTTGACGCGAGTTTCACTCGTTTTATCTCCAACCTTTCACAGTCTGTTCCTAGACTGTGAAAGCAATTCCTAGACAAAATAGGAAATCTGACGACTGAAAAACTCCGGTAGAACTTTTCAGACTGTTTCCTAAAGGGAGTCATAGCCTTAGGGCATGTTCTATTTCTTTTCAAAAAAGGGGGAGGGCTGAGCCCTGCCCCTTAGGATGTTCCAAAGTATTAGTTGTTGTCGCCTTCTACAACTTCAACGATTTCTTCAATAGATGCTGCTTCTGTTTCAGTAGCTGCTAATTCTGCCTCTACTGCTTCAACGCTATCTTCGCCTTGGCGACCTTCAATGATTGCATCAGCCATTTTAGCAGTGATCAACTTAACAGCGCGGATTGCATCATCATTGGCTGGGATAATCACATCGATATCATCTGGATCTGTATTTGTGTCAACCATCGCAACAACTGGGATTCCCAATTTTTTCGCTTCTTTAACAGCGATTTGCTCTTTATGTGGGTCAACGACAAACATAACGTCTGGAATACGTGGCATGTCTGCGATACCACCCAAGAATTTTTCAAGACGAGCACGTTGTTTGTTCAACAAGGCTACTTCTTTCTTAGGAAGAACATCAAAGGTTCCTTCTTCTTCCATACGGTTGATTTCTTTCAAACGAGCGATACGTTTTTGGATTGTTCCCCAGTTTGTAAGAGTTCCACCCAACCAACGGTGGTTAATGAAGTATTGACCAGCGCGGATTGCTTCGTCTTTCACTGCTTCTGCAGCTTGTTTTTTCGTACCAACGAACAAGATAACTGCATCATTTGCTGCTGCTTCACGGATAAAGTCGTATGCTTGATCAGCCAATTTTACAGTTTGTTGAAGGTCAATCACGTGGATACCGTTACGCTCTGTAAAGATGTATTTTGCCATCTTAGGATTCCAGCGACGAGTTTGGTGACCAAAATGAACACCAGCCTCAAGAAGTTGTTTCATTGAAATTACTGCCATGAGTAATGTCTCCTTTTGTTTTTTCTCCTCTCCCAAACGTCAACTTGCAGTCCAACCTTTCGGCAACAGGTCCACAATGGATTTGAGATGAGTATTTATTGCTTATCGCAACTCTATTATCTTACCAAATTTCAAAGGATTTGGCAAGGAATTTGTTGCTCTATTCCACAACAAATTCAACTCCTACACATTTCCTACTTGACCAATCGTCTTTTTTTCGGTAGAATGTTATGTGTTATGGCGGTATAGCCAAGTGGTAAGGCACGGCTCTGCAAAAGCTTGATCGTCGGTTCAAATCCGTCTACCGCCTTATTTTATGGATTTTATCCAAATTTAACAGCAAAAAAAGCCCTTGAAATGGGGCTTTTTAATTTTTTAATCATGATAAATACGGATAAAATGATATAGTTTGTAGGCAAATTGAACGACATAAGGGAGACCGTTCTCAACTTTGTTTATCCTAATATAGTCATTTAGTTTATATTTTTATTACTTCGTTAACTCGTCTTGTATAATTGAACTTGAGCTACAACTCACTGACAAAAAGATAAATACTCCTAGAAGCCAACGCTTCTTCGTCGTATTTCCTATTTTGTCTAGGAGTTGCTTAACGCTCTCGTATCTTGAGTTGTACTATTGAGAAAAGTTACACTTTTCTTATCTATCACTTGTCTAGTTATCAACTAGACAACTACCTGCGACTTTTAACGAAAACTTCGTTTTCTTCATTTCCCACCTCAAACAGTCTCTCCCCAGACTGTTTGAGCTAGTACTAAAAATAAACTAAACGGCTATAAAAGTCCGCTTTGATAGGAGCTTTTTTGCCACTTAACTGAAGTCAATATTCTCAAGTTGGCAGTCTATTTTCGAGACTTTCTTTTTAGCGAGACAAATATTTTGACAAATACCTTTTTTACTTAGTATACTTAAAAGGCGAAACTATCTATCACGAAATGCATTTTGCAAATAAAATTTTAAAAGAGAAATGATGCCATGCCTAATACCTACAATGTGAATGAAATTGAACAAAAATTTAGAATGTTAGAATCTCATTTAGATAGAAAATATGAAAACTTGGAAAGCAAGCTCAATAATATCTATACCAAGTCAGAGATCGACATGATGTCCGAACTTAGGGTGCAGCGAATCTTGTCAGAAACTAGGAATATCTTGCTTGAGCAACAGATGAAAGAAAGGGCAGAGCGGGAAGCGGATCGTAGAATTACAAAACGCTGGATCATTGGACTCGCTGTCACTATCATCTTATTCTTTCTGAAAGAGCTTATTTTTTGCACCTACAAATAATCGTGTATTCAGCTACTAATTTCATCATATTAAGACAAAGAATATCTATATCTTACTTGGAACTTTTAAATAAATGCACCCATTCTCTAAAACTTCCCTCCCTTTAGCTGGGTTTCAATACCCTTACAATAGAGGTCCTTTTGATAGCACCAAAAACTCCGATGGAGTTTTCAGCCTGTTTCCTAAAAGGAGCCGTAACTGTAACCAGTTAAAACTGGAACAGCTACGGCTCTTTTTTCGTGCTTTAGCCCAAATTCTTTTTAATCTTTAGTGAGGAGTAAGCGCATTTGTATTGCTCCATTAGGTTTTCATTTGCAAAAACCATAATGGCTCCCCAGCATAAAAATACTCAATATCCTGTAAAATTTTTCTAAGTCTAGCACCGATTGCCAGATAGAATATCTACGCATTAGCCAATCGAATGTCTCCCTTTCGGCTGAACCTCTACATCTGGTTCTTTATTTAGCACACCCAGAAAGACAAGGGTACTAAAAATAATACAGGCCGTCTGTTCTATCTGATTCAAGGTACGGCTAATCTCAATATTGAAATAGCAAACCAAAATATTATCAACTAACATTAGAATCAAGGACACTAGCCCGATCCAAAACATCTGACGCTTAAAACGGATTTTTAATCGTTTCATAGAACACCTCCCTATTTTTATAATACCCAATAAAATCAAAACCTGAGCGAGCTTCAGCCTGCACTAACGCAGTTTGATTTTTACGGAGTATAAAAATACATTTTATCACATAATAATACATTTAACGAAACAAAAATACCAGCACGTTTGCTGGTAGAATAAACTATTGAGAGTTAGGCATCAAATCTCGCAGGTTATGGCACATACAGCGGGCTAGGCAAGCTACTTAGAATTCGTCTCCTTAAGTGCTCCTAGCTTTTTCATGTTCTGCTTCAACTCATGATAGCGCCAAATAAGATGATAGACAGTATCCTCAGCCAAAACTCCACGCGCCATATCCTGCGGGAGTTCCCCCGCCTCGTCCATCTCATAGTGACGCATCCAATCACTACTCTCATAATAGGCAATTAAACTGGTCAAAGACGGCAAGAATTGTTCGAATGCTTCTAATGAGCCCTCCAAAGCCGTCAAAACAGCTTCTGCCTGATTTACCACTGCTTCCATTTTCTGGATCTTTTTAATATCGTTCATGGTCTTAGTATACCAAAAACACCAGCGAATAGGCTAGTGTTTTAAGGAGATTATGAAAAATATTTAGGATTGATTCTAGTATAACTTCTTTTCTGCGCGATGACATCAGTCCATAGACCGATATTATCATCCTCACTCTATGAATACCAAACATAGTTCGGGAGAAGACTACTATAACAAACTTAGCAGCATGAACAAGAAGAATAAGGCAGACAGGATGAGCAAGGGCCATTTGAGCTTTTGCAAGATCGCAACGTATTCCCGAATAAAGGCACTTGGGAGATAATAGGAAGCAGTCTGGCAGCCCAAACCTGCCCCTCTCATCTTTAATTTTTTGGCATAAAAACTGGTTCGTAAGACATGATAGTCATTGGTCACAAAAAGGTAATAGGGCTTAGCCCCTTTATCCGTCAGTTGTTTGGAAAAGAGGAGGTTTTCATAAGTTGTCCGCGACCGATCCTCAAGAATGATCGCCTCATCTGGGATTCCCTTCTGGCGGAGATAATCGGCAATGGCTGCGGCTTCAGACACCTTCTCGTCAGATCCCTGCCCACCACTTGGAATAAGGGTAACATGAGGATTGCTTGCTTTTTCAAAGGCAGCAATCGCCTTGTCAATCCGTTTGGCAAGAAGTGGCGTTACCCTCTCTCCAGCTAACAAACCTGCCCCGTGGATAATGATATAGTCGTAATCCCGCTTCTTTGGCAAGATATGGTACAAGATAGAATAGAGGAAAAAGGCGACAAAGACCCCCGCAAAGAGGATAAAGAGAAAATTCACATAGATGAAGAGATAGTAGACAAGAGGATAATCAATCGCGAGCACCTTAGCATAGCTGAGTCCTAAAAATGCTAGTCCCATATAGGATAAGAGCCCTGTCCCCAAAAGCAGCGATAGGCTATTCCCCAGAGATTTTCCCTCTTTCTTCAAAACGACAAAACCATTGATAAAGAGGAAGACACCGACCAGAACGATCACAAAGGGTATTGACAAAAAGAGCAAGAGCAACAGCGTATAGAGCGTATCTGAATGTAGAAATGCTAGTTCTAGAGCAGAAATATACAGAAAGCCCAATGCGAATAAGAATAAAAAAGCATTGAGGAGATTTCTCGGGTCTCGCCAAAAACTAATGATAAAAGCCACTACAAACATGACCGTTAGAACAGGAAGCAACATACTATTTCCTTTCATATTACGATAAAAAAGAGAGAACGAAGTCTCCCTTTTCAGTCTCAGTTACAATTCCGCAATCTGACTTAGATTCACCTCGGCAATGGTATCATTTCCAAACATGGAGATGACCATTTTTACCTTGTTGTTATCAATTTCAGTAATTTTACCAGTGTAGTCTGCAAAGGCACCATCAATAATGCGAACGGTGTCTCCGACCTTGACATCAACATCAAATTCTTGAACTGTTTGCCCCATTGACACTAGGATCTGACGGATCTCTTCTTCCAAGAGTGGTGTTGGCTTGGAACGATTTCCGTGCGATCCGACAAACCCTGTAACGTTTGGGGTATTCCGTACGACGAACCATGCTTCATCCGTCATCACCATTTCGACCAAGACATAGCCCGGGAAGCGGTTTTCTTCTACTTCTTTGACCTCACCATTTTTCTCTACTTGAACAGTCTGAGTAGGAATTTCCACACGGAGGATATTCTCTAACATATTATAGGTTCGGGCGCGTTGTAGCAGATTCTCTTTCACCTTGTTCTCATATCCTGAGTAAGTTTGAAGTACAAACCAGCCTTTATCAAAACTATCTAACATAGCTTTCTTCCTTTCGTAATAAAAAAAGCCCGAAGGCTTTCCCTTTTCTTCATTATAGCATGGCAATTTTCGTCTTGCAAGTCTTTTCTAGAAAAGATTGATGAGACTGATAAGGCCTTTAGACAAGATCAAGTCGAATAGATAGATAATCACTACAAAAAAGATGGTGTATTGAATGACAGACACAAAGTCTCTCCAGCTTTGCTTTTTAGTCGGCCAAGTCGTACCTTTTAAAATCTGTATCGTATCGTTTAAAAATTTCACAACAAACTCCTATCTGGTTTCCTTGTGGATCGTGTACTGTCCACAGTGTTTACAATATTTATTTACTTCCAATCGTGTCGGCTTGGGATTGCTTGAGAGTTTTATTGAATAATTCCGTGATCCACAAACTGCACACGCTAGGCTTGCTTTTTTCAGTGCCATACAGCCCTCCATCTGTGCTATTTTATCATATTTTGTAGGAGTTGGCAACTACTCAAACCAACTCTTAAATTTTTCCCATAAGGTTTTAGCCCGCTCTGGCAATTTAGCGTCAATAATGTCTTGCTTGGTTTGATCAATCAAGTTTTGAGCGCGGTCCTTGATATCTTGCATGTGGTCTTGGTAATTCCCCGCATTCGGAGTCTCTACCGGCTGTACTGGTAGCTCAATACCATTTTGAACATAGGCGTTTTCCACTGTAAACTCTGTCCCAGCTGTATTTGGCAGGATTGATGCTGCTACTGTTTGGAAGACACTTGACGCCATCCAGGAATTATTGGCATCAATGTAGTGTTGTTCATCAGTCTTTTCAAATCCGACCCACTGGCTGATCACCAGATCTGGTGTGTAGCCGACGATCCACTGGTCATTTGTCAAATCAGGATTGAAGCTCGTTTCAGTAGTCCCTGTTTTTCCAGCAAGCGTGTACCCATAGACAGCAGCATTGACCCCTGTACCATTGGTAAAGGTTCCCAACATCATGGAGGTCATCTTATCTGCCACAGACTTATCCATGACACGACTACTTTCTTCCTTATGCTGGACGAGCACCTTGCCTCCTGCTGTCTCAATCCGCGTAATCAAATGCCCATCTTTCATCACACCAGCATTGGCAAAAGCCGAGTAGGCTTGCGCCATTTCAAAGGGATGGGTCGACACACCGCTTCCAATCGCTACTCCCAATACAGGGTCAACCTTGTCCATGTTGAGACCGAATTTCTTCCCGTATTCAAAGACCTTGTCAATTCCGAGAGTATGGACAATTGAAACGACCGGCAAGTTGTAAGACATGGCCAAGGCTTGATACATCGGAATCGTGTCAGATGTTGAGTAGTCAAAGTTGTGGAGCGTATAGGTCCCATAAGTCTCAGTATGATTATCCAGTTCCTTATTGATTGACCAGCCTGCTGCAACAGCAGGGGTGTAGGCAACTAGAGGCTTGATGGCAGAACCTGGACTCCGCTTAGACTGGGTGGCAAAGTTAAAACTGCGGAAGGCTTGATTTTCCGAACTGTTGATACGTCCGACAAGGGCACGAACCCCACCCGTTTTGGGATCCATAGCAAGGCTGGCAGATTGGGCATAAGAGCCATCATAAGCCGAACTTGGAAAGAGCGACTCATCATTATAAATCAGCTGCATGCTGGCCTGCGAATTTTGATCCAATTCTGTGTAAATGCGGTAGCCGTTATTGATAATATCACTTTCTTTCAAACCATAGCGATCAATGGCTTCTGCTAGCACCGCATCAAAGTATGATGGATAGCTGTAACTACTCTGCTTGCCCCCGTAGGTATCACTCAATTGACTCGCCAAATCGATCTGGGCGTCCGCATCTGCCGTTGCTTGATCCAGATAGCCTGCAGCCACCATGGCTTGCAGAACTGTATTTCTCCGATTAGTCGCATATTCAATGGAATAATAGGGATTGTAAATCTCGGGACCTTTGAGCATTCCAGCAATCAGGGCTGCCTGCTCAACCGTTAGCTGGCTGGCGGATGTCCCAAAATATTTCTGGCTCGCATCTTCCACTCCCCAGACACCATTTCCAAAATAAGCATTGTTAAGATACATGGTTAGAATCTCTTCCTTGCTGTATTTTTTATTGATTTCTAGAGCGAGAAAATACTCTCTAGCCTTTCGACTGATGGTCTGGTCTTGGGTCAAGAAGGCATTTTTAGCCAGCTGCTGGGTAATGGTCGAGCCTCCGCCCGAACGCCCCAAGGTCAAAAGCGCCAGAATGGTTCGCTTATAATTGATACCAGAATTTTTATAAAAGGTGCGGTCTTCGGTCGCAATAACGGCCTGTTGCAGGTTGGGGCTAATCGCATCTAGCTCAACATAGGTCCCTTTTTGCCCAGAAAGAGCCCCTGCTTCATTGCCCTCCTTATCATAAATAACTGTCGTTGCTTTTAAGGCTGCCTGTAAATCCCCGACATTGGCTGTCTTGGCTAGGAAAAAAAGATAGCCTCCTACCGTCAAGACGGTGATGCCCATTAAAATCAGGACAATCTTGGTCAGTTGATACCTTTTCCAAAAACGACGAATAGGATCTGGAATGCGAGATTTCTTCTTGGGTTTTCGTTCATTTTCTTTAGACCCACGCCGACTACGGCGCAGCTGACGACCTTCTTGAGCCCATTCCTGAGCTTCTCTTACATCATATTCGTCCATGATACTCTCTCTTTCTACTAATTTTTGTACCATTATACTACATTTTACTATATTCAGGCCGATAGAAGCCTAAAAACCACTCACACCAAGGAAATTTTCCCTAAGTATAGCAGAAAGACAGTAGCGGGATAATGCTTTCTCAAGCAGGCTTGCAGATATAAGATGACAAAAGATTACCTGTCTCCCACCCGTCAGATTGATACTCTGTACTAATACTCTATAAAACCGTTAAACTCCCCTACGCTTCCCTTTGAGTCTCTGTGACAGTGCCTTTCTGATGTCCCTGTCAAAAACATTGTGGTAAAATAGAAATATTCTGATTGAAAGAGGCATTTGAATGACTGAACTGTATGATATTACCATTATCGGAGGCGGGCCTGTGGGGCTATTTACCGCTTTTTATGCACATTTGCGCCAAGCTAGGGTCAAGATTATTGAATCCCTCCCTCAGTTGGGTGGACAGCCGGCTATTTTGTATCCTGAAAAGAACATCCTAGACATTCCAGCCTTCCCACGCCTAACCGGTCAAGAACTAACTGATCGTCTCCTCGAACAGCTCCAACCTTTCGAGACAAGCATTTGCCTCAACGAGACGGTGACGGGCATTACACAGGGGGAGCATTTCACCATTATAACATCAAAGGGAGAGCACGCTTCAAAGGCCATCATCATCGCTATGGGAGGGGGCGCTTTTAAACCTCGTCCTCTTGAGATTGAGCAGGCAGACGACTTTGAAAATATCCACTATCATGTGGCAAATATCCAGCAATATGCAGATCAAGATGTGGTAGTCCTCGGAGGAGGAGATTCTGCGGTAGACTGGTCACTAGCCTTTGAGGAGCTAGCTAAAAGCACCCAGATTGTACACCGTAGGGATAATTTTCGTGCCATGGAGCATAGTGTCGAAGCCCTAAAAGCCTCAAGGGTCACCATTCACACCCCCTATATCCCGCAAGCCCTTCAAGTAGAAAAGGGACAGGCAAGGGCAATCGAATTTGCCAAGGTCAAGAGCGAGGAACGGCTAACCCTCCCCTTTGACCATCTCTTTGTCAACTACGGCTTTAAGTCTTCTGTCGGTACTTTAAAGGAGTGGGGACTGGATTTACAGCGCAATCGTATCCTCGTCAATCGTAAGCAAGAGACTTCTATCTCTGGTATCTATGCGGTCGGCGACTGCTGTTCCTACGAGGGAAAGGTGGACTTGATTGCAACGGGGCTAGGAGAAGCACCGACCGCTGTTAACAACGCTATGCATTTCATCAATCCAGCCGAAAAGGTGCAACCAAGGCACTCATCCAGTCTATAAGTCTATGAAATATACCATTACAATTCCTGATCAATTTCCCGCTATGACCGTCAAGGAAGTATTAGAAGATTACTTTTTGATTCCTCGAAAGATTCGGCACTTCCTCCGCACCAAAAAACACGTCCGTGTGAACGGGCAGGTCATCAACTGGCAAAGCCCGATTCAAGCAGGCAATCAATTGGAACTCATCTTTGATGAGGAAGATTATCCTGAAAAAACCATCCCTTGGGGGAGGAGCGACTTGGTCAACGTCCTATATGAAGATGAGCACCTGATTGTCGTCAATAAGCCCGAGGGGCTGAAAACCCACGGCAATGAGCCGACTGAAATCGCCTTGCTCAATCACGTGTCAGCCTATGTCCAGCAGACCTGCTATGTCGTTCACCGCCTAGATAAAGAAACAAGTGGAGCTATTTTATTTGCTAAAAACCCTTTTATCCTACCGATTTTAAACCGCCTGTTGGAAAACAAGGTGATCTTCCGTGAATACCTTGCCCTCTGCCAAGGGCTCGTCCCAGAAAAAACACGAACCATCACGGACAAGATCGGTCGTCACCGCCATGATAGACGCAAGCGAGTGGTCGATCCACGAAAGGGACAAGTAGCCATCACACAAATGACCTGTCTCAAAGGACTGACTAGGACAAGTCTGGTCAAATGCCAGCTAGAGACAGGGCGCACACATCAGATTCGAGTTCATCTTGCTCATCACGGCCATGCCATCATCGGCGATCCCCTTTATGGCAAGATTCCTGCCAGCAGGCTCATGCTTCATGCCCACAAACTCACCTTTACCCACCCTTTCACACTTGAGACCATCTCTGTTAAGGCAGAATCCCCTAGTTTTGAAAAAGGAGTGGACAACATAAAATAAGAGGATGTACAGAACTCCTCAATAACAGGTGAAGCAGACTAACTTGCCCTCTAAGACACGACCTAACTTTAAAAATGGAGAGGAATGTTTGTAGAATGAAATCACGAGATAGAACAAAATAGCTTCTATCATCAACACCTGCCAAGTGCTGATACCCTGCACCACCACACTTCATACTCTATAAACATCAACATCTGGAACTGGCTAAAGCTGAAACAGTTATGTCCCAAAGGGAGCCACACTTGACACGAGATACAACTAACGGTCAGCAAAATAAGTGAGCGACGTCAGATTTTAATTTTTGACGAGTATCCGTTGATTTTTCTCTTCCTTTCATCTACCTTTACACGCTTTAAGAAAAGATTAAGGTTTGAGCGCTATACTTTATTCATCCCCAAAAACTTTTCTTTTTCATAAATCTCCTCAAACATCCTGAATTGTTCAGGATGTTTGTTTTTCTATCCGGTCTCCTGCTTTCATACTTTTAGACCTTTGTGATATAATAAAAAAATGAACAATCTTGTGATAATAATTGATAACAAACAAAAGGAGCAGCTAAAGGCAGACTATGCTACCTACCAGCTACCCAGTAACAATCCTTATGTAGAAGCCTTTTTTAAGGTAGAGAATGTCAGTATCACTCTCTACCAATCAGGAAAGGTGATGTTTCAGGGAGGAAAGGCGCAAGAGCATGCTCAAAAATGGGGCTATCAGGCAGAAAAACCAAGCCCGCAAAAAAAACTCTCTCAACACCTTCCCATGATTGGAACAGATGAAGTGGGCAATGGTTCCTATTTTGGCGGGCTCGCTGTCGTTGCTAGCTACATCACCCCTAATGATCACGCCTTTCTCACATCACTGGGCGTCGACGACTCCAAGCGATTGACCGATCAAAAAATCAAACAAATTGCGCCCTTGCTAAAAGAGAAGATCCCCCATCAAGCGCTACTACTTGCCCCTCAAAAATACAATGAGGTTATCGCCCGTGGCTACAATGCGGTATCGGTCAAGGTCGCTCTTCATAATCAAGCCATTTTCCTGCTCCTGCAAAAGGGTGTCACACCTCAACAGATTGTCATTGATGCTTTTACTAGCAGCAAAAACTACAATCGCTATTTGGCGCAGGAAGCTAATCGCTTTCCTAATCCTGTCACTCTAGAAGAAAAGGCTGAGGGAAAATACTTAGCTGTTGCTGTATCCTCCATTATTGCACGAGCCATGTTTTTAGAAAATCTAACCCAACTAAGTCAGGAAATCGGACACCATCTACCGTCAGGGGCTGGAAAGCAATCTGAACAGATCGCTCGCGATATCCTTGCCCAGTATGGCATGGCTGGACTCGAAAAGACAGCAAAACTCCATTTTGCCAATACCCAAAAGGCTCAAGCACTTTTATCCTATCGTAAATGAGGTTTTATCAATGAAACATTTTTTAAAAGAGTGGGGGCTCTTCTCCCTTTTTGTCACCGTGATTCTCCTTTCCAGAATCTTCGTCTGGAGTTTGGTAAGCGTTGAAGGACATTCCATGGATCCAACCCTGCATGACAAGGATATGCTAGTCATGCTAAAACTCGGAAGTGTCGACCGCTTTGACATCGTGGTCGCAGCCGAGACAGATGAAAACGGAAAAGAGAAACAAATCGTGAAACGTCTCGTTGGAATGCCCGGTGATACGCTTCACTATGAAAACGACACTCTCTACATCAACGGCCAAGAAGTTAAGGAAGAATACCTTGAGGAATACAAGGCAGCGTTTGCTCAAGACAAACTCCAAGCGACCTATGCCTACAATTCCGCTTTCCAAGGAATTGCCCAAAGTGCATCTGCTTTCACACTAGATGCACAAGGAAGCCCTACTTTTACCGTTGAAATCCCTGAAGGGCAATACTATCTCCTAGGAGATGACCGGCTTGTCTCATTAGATAGCCGCAAAGTCGGAACCTTTAGAAAATCGTCAATCAAGGGGAAGATTATCTCTCGTGTCTATCCTTTTAATCGTATCCAAGGTTTTTAATCCTTAACAACAGCTGACCTTATTGAACTTTTGTTCTGCGGTTTCAAGGAAGCGAGTTTCGCGAATCTATCCAGCTTTTTCCAACTCAATTGGAAGAAATTGAGTTTCATAGACAACAGACCAATCACAGGCTACCGAGCGCATATCCAGATAGATGAGCAACTGGAGAACCAGTAGCTTGTGATTTTTCAATGGCTTATACTCTTCAAAAATCAAATTCATACTCTATAAAAATCAAAATCTGACTAGGCAATGAAACCGCAGGTAGAACTGAAGTTCAGCAAGGTGAGTTAACAACGTCAGAGTTTGATTTTTGACGAGTATCAGATTATGTCAGCATCGCCTTGCCGTACGCCAGTACAGCCTGTGGCTAGCTTCCTTGTTTACTTTTGATTTTTATTGAGTATTATAGAATTAGGAACTGATATGAGTGAAATTTATTTTACAGGAACCATCGATCGGGTTATCTTTGAGAATCCCTCCAATTTTTACAAGATTCTGCTTCTTGAAATTGATGAGACCAATAGCGACTATGATGACTACGAAATCATCGTGACAGGAACGATTGCAGATGTCATTGAGGGAGAGGACTATCAATTTTACGGTCACTTGGTCACCCACCCCAAATATGGGCAACAGCTACAAATCACGCGCTATGAACGGAGCAAGCCAACTTCTGCTGGCTTGGTCAAATACTTTTCCAGCGATCAATTTAAGGGGATCGGTCGGAAAACGGCTGAAAAAATCGTTGAGCTCTACGGTGAAAATACCATTGACCACATCCTTGCCGAACCCGAAAAATTGACCCAAATTACAGGACTTTCTGCGAAACATCGACAGGCCTTTATCGAAAAGCTACGCTTCAACTACGGTACAGAAGTCACCCTTGCAAAGCTCGCTGAGTATGGGATTCCAAACAAACTAGCCTTCCAAATTCAAGAAAAATACAAGGAAAAAACATTGGATATCATCGCGGAAAATCCCTATCAACTGGTGGAGGATATTCAAGGGCTCGGTTTTATCATTGCCGATAAGTTGGCAGAAAATTTAGGAATTGCGAGCGATTCCCCCCAACGTTTTCGGGCGGCAATGCTATACAGTCTGATCCACCAGTCCATGGAGACAGGTGATACCTATGTCGAAGCCCGCGATTTACTAGAGCATACCCTAGAGGTTCTTGAAACAGCTCGTAAGATTGAACTTGATCCTGCTCTTGTTGCGCAAGAGTTAACGGGACTGATTCAGGAGGGGAAAGTCCAACAGATCGATACCAAGATTTTTGATAATTCCCTCTTTTTTGCAGAGTATGGTATCCATCAGCAAATGAAGCGCTTATTAGAGAAACAAGAGGTTTCTAGCTTTTCTTCTGAAAAGATTGACGCGGCAATTGAAGAGGTAGAGGAACTGTCCGGCTTCCAGTATGACCCCATTCAAAAACAGGCTATCCACCAAGCCCTCAACAATCCCCTCTTCATTCTGACAGGCGGACCAGGAACCGGTAAAACCACGGTTATCAATGGTATTATTTCCATCTATGCCATGCTTCACGGCATAAACCTAACCAAGACTTCGGGTGATTGCCCCATTTTACTAGCTGCACCAACAGGACGAGCCGCAAGACGGATGAATGAATTAACGGGATTGCCGAGTGCGACCATTCACCGACATCTGGGCTTAACCGAGGGGCAGGAAGAAAGTTACCGTGATGAGTATCTGGATGCCGAATTTATCATCATTGATGAATTTTCCATGGTGGATACTTGGCTAGCTAACCAGCTCTTCCAGCACATCTCATCAACAACCCAGGTCTTAATTGTGGGCGACGCCGAGCAACTCCCCTCCGTCAGTCCCGGTCAAGTCCTCTCAGACCTATTGAAAATACCTGCCATTCCCAGCATCACCTTGGAAAAAATTTTCCGCCAATCTGATGACTCAACGATTGTCACTCTGGCAAATCATATCCGCCAAGGCCAATTGCCGAGCGACTTTCGAGAGAAAAAAGCAGACCGCTCCTATTTTGAAGCCCGAAACGAGCAAATTCCTGCGCTCGTTGAGCGGATTGTCAGCGCAGCGGTTCAGTCGGGAATCAAGGCACAGGAAGTCCAGATCCTTGCCCCCATGTATCGGGGACAGGCAGGGATTGACCAGCTGAATATCACTACCCAAGCCCTCCTCAATCCTCTTGGTGAAGGACAGTTGGAATTTCTCCAAAACGAGACCCATTTCCGCCAAGGCGACCGCGTCATTCACTTGGTCAACGATACCGAAGCCAATGTCTTTAACGGCGATCTGGGCTATATTACCGATCTCCTACCTGCCAAATATACCGATTCTAAGCAGGATGAAATCACGATTAACTTTGATGGTAGCGAGGTCGTCTACCCGCGCAACGAGTGGTACAAGATTACGCTTGCCTATGCCATGTCGATTCACAAATCACAGGGGAGCGAGTTTCAGGTGGTGATTCTACCGATTACCCGAACCAGCCACCGCATGCTCCAACGAAACCTGCTCTATACAGCCATTACCCGTTCAAAGAGCAAGCTCATTCTCCTAGGAGAACACAGCGCCTTTGACTATGCTGTGAAAAATGCAGGTACCAGCCGCAAGACCTACCTCAAAGAACGCTTTGATACAGGGCAGACCCAATTGGAGCTAGATGCAGAGGCTACTCCAAATCTAGCTTCTGATGAAAGCACCGCCCCTTCCTACATTCTCACCGAAGAAAATATCCGAACGATTGACCCCATGATCGGCATCACGGAATCAGATATTCAAGCATTTTTTGCCAAGCAATAGCCAACAAGCTGGGGACTTCCCTGTCATTTGTAGCACTCTCTAAAACATGAACAATTATTTTAAAGGACTTAACCTGTATTGGACAGGACTAAGTCCTTTTCTTTGACCTATATAGCCGTTGCGTTTATCTTTTATATGGTCACTCAGTTTACTTTTATAGCCGTTTAGTTTATTTTTAGTACTAGCTCAAACAGTCTGGGGAGAGACTGTTTGAGGTGGGAAATGAAGAAAACGAAGTTTTCGTTAAAAGTCGCAGGTAGTTGTCTAGTTGATAACTAGACAAGTGATAGATAAGAAAAGTGTAACTTTTCTCAATAGTACAACTCAAGATACGAGAGCGTTAAGCAACTCCTAGACAAAATAGGAAATACGACGAAGAAGCGTTGGCTTCTAGGAGTATTTATCTTTTTGTCAGTGAGTTGTAGCTCAAGTTCAATTATACAAGATGAGTTAACGAAGTAATAAAAATATAAACTAAATGACTATATTACTTCCTTAACTCATCTTGCTATACTCCACCAATGGATAGAAATTTGCAGAACAAATTCTCATCTAATCTATTGACTTTTTTTGTTAATGGGTGTATATTTGTTATATAATAAAATTTGATATATAATAAATTACTATCTATCTTTATAGTGTATCAACGTAAAGGAGGTCTTGAGATGTACTTTCCCGTACCTGCTGTGCTGACAGAATTTCTCATTCTCGCGATTTTAGAGTCCAACGATTCTTACGGTTATGAGATTAGTCAGACCATTAAGCTGATTGCCAATATCAAGGAATCTGCCCTCTATCCCATTTTAAAGAAAATGGAACAAAATGATTACTTGGCAACCTATTCCCGAGAATACCAAGGGCGTACTCGAAAATATTATGGTTTAACCCAATTAGGCCACGAACAACTGGTTAAACTCAAGGAAGATTGGGACATCTACACATCAACGATTAACGGTATCATAGAAGGGAGCATTCGTCATGACAAGAACTGAATACATGGAGCAGTTGGAGAAACATCTAAAAAAACTGCCCCACAAAGAATACCAAGCAGCCGTCAATTATTTCGAAGAATACTTTGATGATGCAGGATCAGAGGGAGAAGCAGCCTTGATTGAAGAATTAGGTTCCCCAAAAGAAGCTGCAAGTGACATCATCAACAATATCCTCGATCGTCATATGGAAGAAGAGATCACTGCCGAGCGAAAAAGCAAGACCAAGACCATCTGGCTCGCCCTACTGGCACTTCTATCGCTCCCCATCACTGTGCCGATACTGCTCTGCCTCATTGGGACACTCCTTTTCATCATCGCAAGCGTCGCGGGTCTGATTCTCCTTGCCTTTGTCTTTGGGCTAAGTCTCATCGTGACAGGTGGATACCTGATCTGGGAAGCCTTTAGCCTTTTCAATCAGTCTGTTCCAGCCTTCCTCATGGGATTCGGTTCTGGAATCGGTCTCATCGGCAGTGCAGCCATTCTCTACGTGGTGACTGGAATCTTTGCCTATTGGTCAAGCCATCTAGTCAAAAAACTCTTTCAATGGATTCTTAAGCGAGGTAAAACAGCATGAAAAAGAAAGTTACCATTACCTTATTGACAGGCTTTATCGCCTTAATTTCCGGTCTCATTCTCTGCGGCATCGGCTATTTCATGGGCGGCATTGAAGACATCAAGGCGATTGCCACTCCCAACTTAATAGAAGAAACCTATCAAGATATTCATGAAATCAGACTAGACTCCACCTCAAAAGATGTCCGATTGGAGCAATCTCCGGATGACCAATTCCATGTCCGTTATTCCAATAGACTTGTTCGGTAACTACTTGGTTTCAAAATTAATAATCCCACAAATTAACTCAGCACGTATTTCAAAACGTTTTCTCCGACCACGATAGTCTTGTTTCATGATTTGAAACGTCTTAAACTTCGCATTGAAATGCTCAATTTGGATACGAATCGCTGCCATCTCACGATTTAGTTGCTTTTCCTCTTCCGTCAATCTGTGATGTTTTGAGTTCTTAGCTGGAATAAAGCTATTTTCAT
>NZ_MSJL01000014.1 GCF_001921825.1 Streptococcus acidominimus | reverse complement strand
GAATAAGCAAACAATTTCTAACTTTTCTTCTACTGATTTTGGACTTCTTTTGGACATGTGAAAACTCCCCTTATAGTGTCTAGTGAATTTTTGTTTTTTCACTGTCCACTATATGGGGAGTATATCATTGATCAGGCTGGTGGGTTTTCTATATTTCCTTGTCGTAGTTTCCTCGTTAGAATAATGCTGCTAGGGACTAAAACGATGACACTCCCAATCCAGGCAGCGGGGTTGGCAGCAGCGACACCGTAGAAACCGAAATAGGTCAGACCGACAATGGCAACACCTGCCCGCATGACCAATTCCATTATTCCTGCAAGAGTGGGGACAAAGCCTTTCCCCAATCCTTGAATAAAACTTCGTAGGACAAAGAGGATAGACAGAATCCAGTAGCAGGCCCCGTTGATGATGTAATAGGCTAGGGCTAGATGGTAGACTTCTGCATTGCCGTCTGCCAGAAAGAGGCGGGAAAAGAAACGGTTGGCAGTGACGAGCAAAATAGCAAAGAGAATGGCCCAAACAAGGCTGATCAAGACTGATTTTCTCAATCCTTCTAAAATACGTGGATAGAGCTTAGCGCCGTAGTTCTGGGCAGTAAAGGTCGAAACTGCTAAACCTAGGTTAATCATGGGAAGCATGGCAAGCTGGTCGGTCTTACTAGCAATGGCTTGAGCTGCAATCGCATTAGTGCCTAGCTGGTTGAGCATGACCTGCAAGGTAATGGCACCAATAGCAATAATACTGGCTTGAAAAGCAATGGGAAAGCCGAGCTGTGCATGCTTGATGAGATTGGCCTTGTCTAAGCGAACTTCCCTCCATTTGAGTCGGAAGTAGGGGACTTTTTTATAAATATAAACAGCCAGATAGAGGACTGAAAATGCTTGAGCCGTAATGGTTGCTAGCCCTGCTCCAAATACACCCAGACCAACATTTAAAATAAAGAGGAAATCGAGGGCGATATTGATAAAGCAGGCGATCACAAGGGCGATCAGCGGCGTAGTTGAGTCCCCTAGGCTACGGATCAGGTTGGAGAGGTAGTTAAAGAGGACAGAGAAAATAGTACCACCGAAAATGGCTATTAAAAACTGCTGCGAATGTGGCAACAATTCCTCGGGTGTCTGCATGAAGATGAGCAGTGGGCGTAGGAAAGAAAGTGCCAAAATAGTTAAGAAAAGACTGACGCAGATCGAATAAAAGAGACCATGGACAAAACTTTTCTTGACCCCTTCAAGGTCATTGGCTCCAAAACGTTGGGCAGTGACAATGGTCAATCCATTGGTCAAGCCCTGCGCAAATCCGAGAATGAGAAAGACGATACTTCCTGTTGATCCGACACTGGCAAATGCAACCTTACCCAGTGTGTGACCGACAATGATACTATCTGCAAAATTGTAAGCTAATTGGAAAAAACTTCCAATCAAAAGGGGCAAGGTAAAACGCAAAATCACACGAATCGGTTTGCCTTGGGTTAGATCCTGCATAAAAACTCCTTGAAATAGGGGGGAAGAAATGAATATAGAGCTGCTGTAAGGATAGGCTAGAGTTTATTGGTGTATTCCTCAAAGTGATCAACAGTATGGTTGTCAGTTACAGCCATGATCAGTTCTTGCTCGTTAAAGATATAGTCGGGTGAAAATTGAACATTCAATTTATGGGTTGTTGCATCGCGGAAGCCGATAATATTGAGATTGTAGTGCTTTCGTAATTGCAGTTGAGCGAGGCTCTTTCCAATCCACTTTTGTGGCGCATGAAACTCAATAATCGTGACATCACCATCTAGCTCAATCAAGTCGGTTGTATCCCGGTGGAGGAGGTGCTTAGCAAGGGAGACACCTGTTTCTCTCTCTGGGGAAATCACACGGTCTGCTCCGATCTTTAGCAGGACTTCCTTGGCTGTCTTGCTCTTTACTTTCGCAACCACCTTAGGGACATTTAAAGCCTTGCAATGGAGGACGGCAAGGACACTTGACTCTAGGTTGCGCCCAGTTGCAACAACGACCGTATCACAACGGTCAATCCCTGCTGCTCGCAACAAATCCTTGTCTGTAATATCACCGACAATGCCCTTGGTTAGAACCGTTTCTAGCTGGTTGATCCGATCCGCATGGTTGTCAACAGCGATAATATGACAGTCGTAATGGTGCAAGGTTTTGGCAATCGTTGTTCCAAAAACACCAAGACCTAAAATTCCAATAGTTTGAGTTTTCATTATCATTTCCTTTTAAATCAAGATACGAGAGCGTTAAGCAACTCCTAGACAAAATAGGCAATTGAAGCAGGGTGTCTCGCACCCAATGAGATTGGTCTTTTTGTCAGCGAGTTGTAGCTCGAGTTCAGTTACACAAGATACGAGGACGTTAAGAGCACAAAGTGAAAATAGGAAACTGACGCTGTGTCTTAGGACACAAGGCAATTTATCTTTTTCACACAGTGCTTAGTTCGAGTTCAGTTACACAAGATACGAGAGCGTTTGACACGAGCTTTACTCGCTTTATTTCAACCTCCCACAGTCTATCCCTAGACTGGGGAAGCAACTCCTAGACAAAATAGGTGGTCGAACAGAAGCGGTTCGCTTCGTCGTGAGACCCCCACAAAGGCAACTAGATTGGCGTGTTAGCGACAATCAGATGCCTACTGTGATGTTTTCTAAGTTTACTCAACTTTTTGACTACGCTTTGTCAGCGAGTTGTAGCTCGAGTTCAGTTAAAATAAGATACGAGGGCGTAAAAAAGCGACTGAAAAATAGGAGACTGACGCAGTGTTCAATGAACACAAGGAAGTCTATCTTTTTTCCGAGCTTTTAGCCCGAGTTCAGTTAAACAAAATACAAGAGCGTTTGACACGAGTTTCACTCGTTTTATTTAGTCTATTCCTAGGCTGAATTCAATTACACAATCATAGAAGATTTTGCATACTGGATCGTTTCTTCCTTGGACAATTTACGGGCAGAAAGACTAATCAAAATGGACATGGGACCAATCCGCCCAAAGAACATGAGAGCCATGATGACGAGTTGCCCTAGCTGGGATAGTTCGGGGGTCAGATTAGCAGTTACCCCGACAGTTGCTAGGGCTGACATGACCTCGAAAATGAGAAAGAGCATAGGCTTTTGAGGGTCTGTCATGCTGATGGCAAAGAGCCCGATGAGAAAGACCATGATAAAGACGATAAAGGTCGCAAAGGCTTTTTGAATAGTGACAGCATCGATCGTCCGCGCCTTGAAGTTGGTATAGGGTAGTCCGATAATCTCGCTTCTGGCATAGAGGATAAGAGTGAGAAAGGCTGTAATTTTAATCCCGCCAGCTGTTCCTCCGGGTGCTCCTCCAAGCATCATTTGAAAGGTATAGAGTAAGAGGGTGACAGGATTAGCCTTTGTATAGTCAATTGATGCAAAGCCTGCTGTCCGCATGGTGACTGTTTGGAAAAAACTAGCTAATACCTTTTGAGGAAGAGTCAATGGTCCAAGCGTTGCAGGATTGTTATATTCTGTTAGGAGGGTCAAAATGCTGCCAATGAAGAGGATGAGACAGGTCAAGGTGAGAACAACCTTGGTGTGGAAACTCAATTTTCGGAAACTCAAGCGGTTTTGAATCTTGGTCTGCATGTCAAACCAGACAGAAAATCCGAGGCCTCCCATGATAATTAGTGCAGCAATGGTCAGATTGACCAAGGGATTGGTCGCATAGCCGATCAGGCTACTGGAGCCAAAGTTATCAAAGCCTGCATTACAGAAAGCAGAAATGGCTAGGAAAATCGAAGAAAAGATTCCCCGTTGCCAGCCGAATTCTGGGACGAACTGGAAAGAGAGGAAGAGGGCTCCCAAGGCTTCAATGGCAAAGGTAAAACCAAAGACAGATTTGATAAAGCTGCGGAAGTGCTTGGTTTCTACTAGGCTAAAACTTTCTTGTAGGGTAGCCATATTGATAAAGCTAAGTTTTCGTCCCCCTCTTAGGGCAAAGAGCCCGATAAAGCTAATTAGGCTCAAGCCACCAATTTGAATCAGTAACATGCAAATGATCTGGCCGAGCGTATTGTAGGTTTCTGCGACAGGTACGGTAAAGAGCCCTGTTACACAGACCATGGAAATAGTCGTAAAGAGATGGTCCCAGTACCTTGCCTCCGAACTAGCTAGCTGGGAAATTGGCAGAGATAAGAGGAGCGAGCCAATCAGGATGACACCTGCAAAACTCAGGACAATCCGTTGGCTCGGCTTTAATGTTAGATGAAAAATAGGCATAATCTTCTCTCGTAATTGGGATATAAAAATAGTGTAGCATAAATTGTTAAAAATAATACTAAAAATGCCCAATTGCTAGCAAAAAATAGTTGGGAATCGGCAACGAGTTCAAGGTTATTTTTGTAAGAATCATGTTGGATTTATGTTTGTTTTTAACAGATAATCCCTAGTCCTAGCAGACTGGCTTTCTGGTCAAATAAGCAAGACAGGTCAGTGAGCATAGAGCTTCTTACTTCCATTCTGCCAAAATGATCTGATTGTAATAGCGGAGTGGACCGACCTTCTGCAAGAGGTAGTTGGCGGTTAGACCGACCAAAAATCCAGAAAGAATGCCACTAAAAGACAGGATGGGAAGATAGTTCAGAACCAGTAAAGATTGGGCAATCCAGGCAAAGACCATGATCTGGCCGATATTATGGAGCATTCCTCCCAAGATGGAGATTCCGATAGCACTGACCCGCTTAGGGCCGAGCTGCTTGGCGGCAAGCATGCCCATATAGCTGAGGGTAACCCCTGCAAAGCCATAGAGAAAGGTGGAAAAAGTTCCGCCTAAAAAGGTTGAAATCAGCAGTCGAATACTGACGACCTTGATGCTATCTTTAGCAGGAAGAGTGAAAATAGCAATCAAGCTAATCAGGTTTCCAAGTCCTAATTTTGCTCCGGGAGCAAAGGAAAAGGGGGTTGGAATCAGTCGTTCGACGAGAGAAATGACGACGGCTTGAGCAGCTAGCATGGTAATAAATAATAAGGTTTGGTTTTTTGAATTCATAATTGTGTCTCTAACTAAGTAGGTAGAAAGTCCTTGGGAATCAGGCAAGATAGCCCAATCCTTTCTACTTCCATTATAGTATCTGTTTTTTAAAAGATATGCAAGTCTTTTCGTAAAATTGTTGGAAAAAGCGAACCATCCAATTGTACAATCTCAACAAAAGGTGTATAATAGAGTTTGTTAAAAAACAGACAAACTAATCGGAGGTTATGTTTTGACTAAAAACATTGTAATAGTGGGTGCTGGGTATGCAGGGATTTCTGCGGCGCGCTTGCTCGGGAAAAAGTTCAAGAAAAACGATGATATAACCGTTACCTTGATCGATAAAAATTCATTCCATACCTACATGACAGAGTTGCACGAAGTAGCAGCTGGTCGTGTGGAAAAAGATGCGATTAAATATGATTTGAAACGTATTTTCAACAAGTATCCAAAAGTCGACTTGGTGACTGACAAGGTTGTTGAAATTGACTATGATAAAAAAGAAGTGATTGCAGAACACCAAACACTTCCATTTGACTATCTCTTGCTTGCCATGGGTGGGGAAGCCAACGACTTCGGTATCAAGGGCGTAAAAGAAAACGGCTTTACGCTTTGGTCAATCGAAGCAGCAGAGCGTTTGCACGACCATATCGTTGATTCATGCTACCGTGCCATGCGCGAACATGACGAAGAAAAACGCCGCGCCCTTTTGACTTTCACCGTTATCGGTGCAGGCTTTACGGGGATTGAAATGATCGGTGAGCTGATCGATTGGGTTCCAATCTTGGCGCGTGAATTCAAACTAGATCCAGCAGAGTTCTCTCTCAAAGTGATTGAAGCAATGCCAAACATCTTGCAGATGGTCACTGAGAAAGAGCAAGTTAAAACCCGTAAATACCTTGAGAAAAAAGGTGTTGAATTGGTGCTAGGTGACGGGGTTGCAGCTGTTGAAGCTGACAAATTGATCCTTTCATCTGGTCGTGAAATCCCAACCTATACATCTATCTGGACAGCGGGTGTACAAGCGAATAGCGATGCCAGCGAATTTGGCATTGAGAAAGCGCGTGCGGGTCGCTTGGTTGCCAACGAATACATGGAAGCTAAAGGCAAGGAAAATGTCTATGTAGCTGGTGACTTGGTTTACTATGAAGAGCCAGGAAATGACGGCAAGCCAACCCCGCAAATCGTTCAGGCTGCTGAGCAGACAGGACATACTGCTGCTCAAAATATCATTGTTGCGATTACAGGCGGCGAAAAACATAGCTACAAAGGGAAATACGACGGCTTCATGGTTTCGATCGGTTCTCGCTATGGTGTTGCTTTCTTGATGGGGAAATATCACTTGTCAGGCTTTATGGCAATGTTTATGAAGCACATGGTGAACTTGCTCTATTTCTTCAGCATTCGTAGCTTTTTCTATATGGGTTCTTATGTTCGCCATGAATTCTTTGATATTAAGAATAAACGCAATATCTTTGGTGGTCATACATCAGGCAAAGGAAATCTTCTTTGGTCTGCACCACTGCGTGTCTTTTACGGTTCGGTATGGCTCTACGAGGGAATCAAGAAAGCCTTTGGTCTCTTTGGAACTACTTCATGGCTAGGAGATCAGGTTGTCTTCCCATTCCCATGGTTGGCAGATCCTGTATCAGGTGCATCAGCTGCTGAAGCAACGTCTGGCGCTTCTCAGGCAGCGACTGAGACAGCAGAAGCAATCTTTGGACTTAGCTATGCCTACGGTGAGCAGCCAATGACCGTCTTAGATGGGATGCCAGACTGGTTTGCGTCGATCATGCAATTCATGATGCCAAACCAAGAAGTTGCCCTCTTTATGCAAAAATTCATGACTATTGTTGAAATCGGAATCGGTCTTGCCTTGATTGCTGGGGCGTTCGTATGGATTGTCAGTGCAGCAACCGTTGCCTTAGTTGCCATGTTTAGCTTGTCAGGCATGTTCTATTGGGTAAACATTTGGTTCGTGCCAGTTGCAATCTCACTGATGAACGGTGCCGGTCGTTCCTTTGGTCTTGATTACTGGATTATGCCTTGGTTGGGTCGTTTCCTCGATAGGAAGATCTATGGCAAGCCCAAGCATATTTACACCTTGAAAGACAAAGGATAATGAATAGTGGTTCTCATGATTCCATTATCATTGACATAGAGCATAGTCGTTTAGTTTCTCGTTATCTCGTCTTGTATAATTGAACTATTGAGAAAAGTTACACTTTTCTTATCTATCACTTGTCTAGTTATCAACTAGACAAGTACCTGCGACTCGTTGCTTAGTAATAAAAATAAATTAAACGGCTATAAAAAATGATGAGGACTATTCAAAAAACGGGAGAACAGTTTGTGAATAGTCCTTTTTCTATGATGAAGTAGGAGAATTGTGGTACATCAAATTTGGAAGAATCATACAGAAATACAAAGCGGACTAAAAGAGGTCAAGCGGATCATGCTGACAGAGATGAAGATGATTCATCCAGCTGTGCGTGAAAAAATTGTTGAATATATCGAAGCACCAGGAAAATATTTGCGGTCAGGACTATGCCTTTTATTTGCTCAAGCTGTGGACGGAGAAATCAAGCCAGAAAAACTTTATTTTGCTGCCTACGTAGAGGTGTTACATCTCGCTACCCTTATCCATGATGATGTCATTGATGAGGCAGAGATGCGCCGTGGGATTGTCGCTGCCCATCGTCAATTTTCAAATCGCATTGCGATCTATGCCGGTGACTACCTCATGGCTTATGCAGGGCGCTTATTAGCCAAGGGCATTCGCCTAATACAGGTTGAAAAAGATGAGACCGATTCGCTCAATGAGAGATTGATTGAGGGGATTTTAGCAGGGGAATTGGCTCAATTGATGAACCAGTTTGACGCCAGCATGAGCATGAAACGTTACCTCAAGCAGATTCAGGGGAAAACAGCCTTTCTATTCGGCATGGCTTGTCAGCTGGGCAGTTTACAAAATGGGACATCCATCAAGAAAACCTCTCCTGCATTTCGGGCAGGTCGTTCCTTTGGCATGGCTTTTCAGTTGCGGGACGATGTGATTGATTATCAATTAGCCGCTCAAGAGTCAGGCAAGCCTGCTCGTCAGGATATTAAAAATGGGATCTACACAGCTCCCCTCCTCCTTGCGATGGAAGAGGATAAGAGCATTCGTCAAGATGTACTATGTCTGATCGGGAGTAAAGAAGAAGCACTGCTGGATCAGATAGTGGATAAAATCAATCGGACCAAGGCCAAGGAGCGGACTCACTCCTTGATGCAGGCATACCTAAGCAAGATGGAGCAACAGACTTCCTTGCTGGAAGCAGGTGATCGGTCAGTAGACTTGAAATGGCTGATTGAGAAGATGCTTGACTACTATGTTTAGAACCTGTATGGAGGTGAGGGACATAGCTCACCAGAGTTATGGATGAAGTCGAGCCTAAAAGGCAGGAGCCTATCCTGCAGGTCAAGAAAAGCAGATAGTATTCTGGAGTAACTGTGGCTACAACTTCTGAACATAACAGAAGGATTTTGTGGTCAATTTTGCATTAAACATTGGACATTTTTGTCGAAAAGGTATAAGATTGTAGAGTAAGAAAACGCTTCAGTTTTAAGAGACTGGAGTAGGAAAAAGGAGTTTTAGTACATGAAAACAACAAAAGTCGTATTGAAAAGTGTTGCAGTTTTAGCAGCTACCTTTGCCTTGGTAGCGTGTGGTGCAAAAGAAGAAAAGAAAGATACTGCAGCGTCTTCAGCTGAAACAACAATGTCTTCTTCAGCAGCAGAATCAAAAGCGATGGTTGAATTGAAAGATGGTAGCTATGCAGCAGAATCTGCGCCAGATGATCGTGGATACAAGATCGTTCATACGATTACTGTAAAAGATGGAAAAATCACTGAGTCTAAGTTTGACTACGAAGACAAAGATGGTAAAATGAAGTCTGAAAATGAAGAATACAACAAAATGATGAGCGACAAGGCAGGTGTTTCTGCTAAAGAAGCAATTGAAAAATTAAATGCAGAATTGGTTGAAAAACAAGATGTAGCAGCTGTTGAAGTTGTTTCTGGTGCAACTCATACATCAGAAGACTTCAAGAAGAGTACAGAGGCACTCCTTGCGGCTGCAGCAAAAGGCGACACTGCAAAAGTGACAATTGATAAATAATCGAGCATAGAGCAAAAGAAATAGAGGCTACGTAAAGCCTCTTTTCTAGTGGATGTTTAGCAGAGTATCAAAGGAGGACGAGATATGAAATGGAAGTGGTTCACCATTCCCTTGCTCATCTGCGTTTTTTTACTAGGAGCTTGCCAGTCGGGACAAGGAGCCAAGGAGGGTTTGCCTGTGGAAGAAAAGCCCCTGACCCGTACAGAGACTTTGCTTCATACAGTTGTGCAGATTAGCATTTATCACAAGGATCAGGAAGACGTCATGGAAGAGGGGCTCGCCTATATTAAGGAAATGGAGCGGCTCTTATCAACGAATTTGGAAGGCTCTGATATTTATAGGATCAACCATGCGGCAGGCAAGGAAGCGGTCAAGGTTGATCCCCGTACTTTTGAATTGATTGAGCAGGCCTTGGAAATGGGCGAGAAAAGTGATGGACGTTTTGATGTTTCAATTGGAGCCATCAATAATCTCTGGAAGATTGGTTCAGAAGATGCCCGAAAACCGAGCGACCAAGAAATCCAGACAGCTCTTCCCCACATCAATTACAAGGATGTGAAGTTAGACAAGAAAGGTCAGACTGTTGCTGTAAAAGCAGGGATGATCTTGGAGCTGGGTGCTATTTCAAAAGGCTATATCGCTGATGGCGTGAAGGCTTTATTTGAAAGTAAGGGGATTACGACAGCGATTATCAACCTAGGTGGCAATGTTGTTGTGATGGGAAGTTCACCTGCCCACAAGGAGGGGTGGAAAGTCGGTGTCCAAGATCCTGATGAGATAAGGGGAACGGTGGTTGGTTCAGTCTATGTAAAGGACGGATCGGTCGTTACTTCAGGGATTTATGAGCGCTATTTTGAAGTGGATGGTGTCATCTACCATCATATCTTAGATCCCGCAACGGGCTACCCCGTTGAGAACAATATCTCGGGTGTGACAGTCTTTACCAAAACCTCTACCCAAGGGGACGCTCTCTCGACAACCCTCTTCCTCTTGGGGATTGATAAGGGCAGGGCATTTATCGACCAGCTAGAGGATGTAGAAGCAGTCTTTGTTGATAAGGAGCGCGGCGTTCACTTAAGTAAGGGATTAAAGGATCGTTTTGAATTGAGCAATAAGGAGTATCATCTTGTTAATGACGAATAAAAAGGGGAAAATGACTCTCCCCATCTTTTTAGAATTTATCGAATTACGGACCAAGGTTGCGAGTATCTTTCCAATGTTGCTTGGGATTGTCTGGGCAATTTACCGCTACGGTGCCTTTAATGGGCTTAATACCCTACTCTTTGTTTTGGCGGTCTTGGCATTTGATATGTGTACGACAGCGATCAACAATACTATGGACTATGTTAAGGCAAAAGACCAGATCTATCGTTCAGAGCATAATGTCATCGGCCGTCATCAGCTTGATTTTCGGCAAATGGTGCAGATCATCTTTGCCCTCTTGTTCTTTTCGATAGCGGTTTCGCTCATCTTGGTCTGGCGGACAGACTTGATGTTATTATTGCTGGGAGGCGTTTGTTTCCTGATAGGGATCTGTTATACGTTTGGTCCCCTCCCCTTATCGCGGATGCCCCTGGGGGAGATTTTTTCGGGGGTCACAATGGGACTAGGTATCTTTTTCCTCGGTGTTTTTGTCCAAGCACCTCACCAGTTGTTGTCTAGTCAATTTGTCGGTGAATGGTTTCAATTACAGCTAGCTTGGGGAAAATGGATTGAGATTGGTCTGATGAGCCTGCCCTTGATTTGCTTGATTGCTAATATTATGCTGGCAAATAACCTATGTGACTTGGAAGAAGATATTCGCAATCACCGTCATACGCTAGTCTTTCATATTGGACGCCAAAAGGGGCTTTTGCTCTATACCTGTTTGGCCATCTTACCTTGGCTCTTGTGGCTGGTCTATCCTCTCTTGGGCTTCTTGCCATTTTGGGCTTGGTTGGGCTATGGCGTAGCAGGATTGTCCTATAAAAGTCTGGGACGATTTTTGGAAAAGCAGGTCAAGCGTGAGACATTTGTGGAATCTGTGAAAAGTTTCATTCTCTTTTCAATCATGTATCTTCTGATACTGGTTGTGGCGTGCCTTGTCTAGCAAAAAGAGTAGGGAAGTGGGACTTCGAGATCCCGCTTCCATACTTAAAAATAGGAGGGCATATAAAACGATTGTCGATTCGTGTTTGTATAGCCGTTTAGTTTATTTTTAGTACTAGCTCAAACAGTCTGGGGAGAGACTGTTTGAGGTGGGAAATAAAGAAAACGACGTTTTCGTCAAAACAGTCTGGGGAGAGACTGTTTGAGGTGGGAAATAAAGAAAACGACGTTTTCGTCAAAACAGTCTGGGGAGAGACTGTTTGAGGTGGGAAATGAAGAAAACGGAGTTTTCGTTAAAAGTCGCAGGTAGTTGTCTAGTTGATAACTAGACAAGTGATAGATAAGAAAAGTGTAACTTTTCTCAATAGTTCAATGATACAAGACGAGTTAACGAAGTAATAAAAATATAAACTAAATGACTATAATTATTTCAGACGGCAAGATTCTCTTACGATTTCGTATAAGAATGATTAAAAGGAGGCTGGGTTCCAGCCTCCTTTTAAATAGGTAAAATCAGTTCTTCTTCCTCATCACTTTCTTGGTCTTCAGGTGTTCGGATTTCGATGATGAGATTGTGGGGCAGGCAGACTGCAATCTCGCCTGATTTGCTAATCCAGCCGGTATTAACCGCAATCTGGTCGGGGCTATTGTCCTCCTTGTCTCGGATACGCTCACCATCAACTTCGATGATGTTGTACTGACCAGGATTGGGATAGTAGGTCACTTCCTTGTGGGGAGTGCTTTTTGAGAGTTTAAATTCTTCGACAATTTCGCCGTTGATTCGAATTGAAGCAATCAGATAGGGTTCGGCAGCCTGTCCTTGACTGCCCGCATAGGTGACAATGGCTGGCACAAAGGACAGGAGCAGGGTGATCCCGATTAGGATAAAATCAAAAGGTCTTAACTGACGTAAAATGTGTTTCATTCCAATCCTCATTCTAGCAAGAATAATCATATTGTAAAGGAAATTCAGAGCTTTGTAAAGACAAGAGAGTGTCAAAAGTGATTGATGAACACTAGGAGGCGTACAGCTATTCGGCTATTACTTTAAAGGCATTCTCTAAATAAATGTCACCTGACTATATTATGTAAAGGGAGCAACTACTTTCCTAGGGTATAGCTAGATACTAGAAAAGAATAGTTAACTTTTTAATAAAGACGAAAGAATAAGTGTAGGACATTAAGACACGTTGTATGTATAAACATATTTTTATGTGTTGAATAATTATAAAGTCAGAAAAACTCTAACTCTTTTATTATAACATAAATATTTTTAAAAAAATAGACTTGATTTTTAGTTTAAAAAATATTATAGTAAAGCTGTAGTGATCAATGTAAAATAATTTGTTAGAAAGGAGGATTTAGGGAAATCAAGTTATTTTCATTCAAAATATTCATGATTTCTTTTTTAGAGGAGGAAGTCGATATGAAAAAAATATTGTTAGCATTGATTGTTTTAGTTACGGGGATTTTTTCATCTTCACTTGTTTTTGCTGATGAAATAGACTCTCAATTACCTATAGAAATTCAAAATATGTACAATGAGCTTGATAAGGTAACTGAAATTGATGAAGATGGTTTTATCTATATCAATATAGATGAGGCATATCATCAAAAAGTAAGCTCTGAGGCGATTGAAGTTGGAATGACAATTAATGAATTACATGACCAGATAAAACGAGATGGAGTAGAGAATACTGCAAGAAATGTTTTTCGTTCTGCGTATATTGGTGTCTATGGAAATTATTGTGGAAAAGGAAATAAAGGGTGGAATGTACCTCCGATTGATGATTTAGATGCAGCGTGTATGATGCATGATATGTGTTTTAAAGGGTTCTTTAATAATAATGACGAATGTAATAGAGAGTTCCGAAGAAGACTACTTCCAATTATCCAAGTAACACCTGGTTTTACTCGAAAAAGTATCGTTGCGATTGGAGCATATAAGTTATTCTCATGAACGAATTTATAAAGTTTAAAATATTTATATTGTTAGTATTTTGTGTAGTACTATTGATGAGTGGTGTTTTATTATGGAAGATTCGAAATATTCGTCTCCACTTGTTTTGGAAAGTAGTGTTGTTACTTTCTGCTACTGTTCTTCTTTGGATTCTTTGGAATGTATTGATTTGGGGTTATAATTCTTGATGACGAGAAAGCCCTTTTTGAAATAATAGTTTTCTACTAGCTCTAATAGAGTTGATAATACTGATACATTTGCACCCTTTTAGAGGGTGCTTTTGTGTTCTTTAGGCTCTCGTATTTTGGAATTGAACATGCCCTAAACTTTGTGCGAAAAAGAGATATAACTGTTTCAGCTTCAGCTGATTACAGGTATGGCTACCTTTAGGGAAAAATCTTCCTAGCTCCAAAGGTATAGTATACCTTTGGAGGCAGGAAATAGAAGTTTGCGGTGCAAACTCTCTCGATCCTCTGCGTCAGATTTCCTAGTTTGCCATAGCCGTTGTAGACTATGTCCACTTACGGATATGGATACTCTTGAGTGCGCTTTGAGTTTTTAACGGGCTTTGTATCTTGATGTAATTGAGTTCAGCCTAAAACCTCGGAAAAAAGATAAATACTCCTAGAAGCAAATACTTCTGCGTCGTATTTCCTATTTTTCTGTCGGTTTTTAACGGCTTCACATCTTGATTATCTCTTTTTAGGATGAAATATGGTACAATAGTAAGGATATGATGAAGGAATTTAACCATACGACCGTTTTATTGCATGAAACCGTGGATATGTTAGCGGTGAAGCCTGATGGCATCTATGTGGATGCAACCTTGGGTGGTGCAGGTCACAGTGAGTATTTATTAAGTCAATTGAATGAAGCTGGGCATCTCTATGCCTTTGATCAGGATGAAGCGGCGATTTTGAATGCCCAAAAACGCTTGGTTCCCTATATTGAAAAAGGAATGGTGACCTTTATCAAGGATAATTTCCGTCACCTAAAGGCTCGCTTGAAAGAGCAAGGAGTGGAGGAAATTGATGGCATTTGTTATGATTTAGGTGTATCCAGCCCCCAGCTAGATGAGCGCGAACGCGGATTTTCATATAAAAAGGACGCGCCACTGGATATGCGGATGGATCGCACAGCCTCCCTAACGGCTTATGAGGTGGTCAATCACTATGACTACCACGATTTGGTGCGCATTTTCTTTAAATATGGAGAAGATAAATTTTCCAAGCAAATCGCACGAAAAATTGAGCAAGCGAGGGCTGAAAAGCCAATTGAAACGACAACAGAGCTTGCAGACTTGATCAAATCAGCCAAGCCTGCTAAGGAATTGAAGAAAAAAGGGCATCCAGCCAAGCAGATTTTCCAAGCCATTCGCATCGAGGTCAATGACGAGTTAGGAGCGGCAGATGCGTCTATTCAGCAGGCGATAGATATGCTGGCAGAAGATGGTCGTATTTCAGTTATCACCTTCCATTCCTTGGAGGATAGATTGACCAAACAATTGTTTAAAGAAGCTTCAACGGTGGATGTACCCAAGGGGCTCCCCTTTATTCCGGATGATTTAAAGGCCAAAATGGCACTGGTCAATCGCAAGCCAATTTTACCGAGTGAAGCTGAATTAGCTGCCAATAATCGTGCTCATTCTGCCAAATTACGTGTGGCGAAAAAGATACACAAATAGGTGAAGAATATGTTACAAGATCAACGAAAAGACGCAACCATGCGTGTCATTAGTGAAAAAATCAAGACATTTTCTCGAGTGGAGAAAGCCTTTTATGGCAGTATCGTCTTGTCGGGTTTGACCTTGGCAGTTGGGATTGTCTTTATGCAGACTCGCTTGCTACAAGTTCAGGCGGAAATGGCCCATGTCAATCAAGAAATCAACAGTAAGCAAGTGGAGATTGATGATGCCGAGCAGGCTGTCAATGAGTTGATTCGGAATGCACGCTTATTGGAGATAGCAGACAAGGCTGGTCTGACCTATAAGAATGATAATGTTGGAGTAGCAGAATAATGTCAAAACGCAAACAACAATTATTACGGTATGTGTTAAAAAAACGCTATATTCCGTCACAAAATCGTCGGAGAGTGGGACAAAGTCTCATTCTACTGACGGTTTTCATCTTTTTCATTTTCCTCATCAATTTTGCCATTATTATCGGAACGGATAAAAAATTCGGTGTTGATCTGTCAGAGGGGGCAAGAAAAGTCCATCAGACAGAAGTGACCGTGCAGGCTAAGCGGGGAACGATTTACGATCGAACTGGTTTACCGATTGCCAAAGATTCAACGACCTATACAATCTATGTCATTATTGATAAGGAATATGTATCAGCTCTAAAAGAGATTCTGTATGTCGAACCGCGTCAATTTAATCAGGTCGCAGCGATCTTAAACAAGCATCTAGGGCTTGAGACAGATTATGTTCTGAAGCAGTTGAATCAGCCCAAGCTCAAGCAGGTTTATTTTGGAACCTTGGGCAAGAATATTTCTTATAGCACCATGACGGCGATTCAAGAGGAAATGGAAGCCACAGGTATAAAAGGGATTGCCTTTAATACCAACCCGGGACGCCTCTATCCAAATGGGAATTTTGCATCCAGTTTTATCGGTCTTGCCAACCTAGTCGAAGATAAGGATGATGGCGGCTATCATTTGGAAGGTCAGCGAGGGATGGAGTATGCCCTCAATAGTATCTTGGCTGGTCAAGACGGGAGAATTGTCTATGAAAAGGATAGCTGGGGTCGTATTGTTCCCGGGACAGAAAATGTCAAAGAAGCCAGAATAGATGGGCAGGATATTTACACAACGCTTTCGGCTGATCTTCAGCGCTCTCTGGAGACCAATATGGACGTCTTCTTTGGCAAGACTAAGGGAAAATATGTCAACGCGACACTCGTTTCTGCCAAGACAGGTGAGATTCTAGCAACGACGCAACGGCCGACCTACAATCCAGATACCAAAGAGGGAGTAGACGACAAGGACATCTTGCAACGCTCGCTCCTCTACCAGGAAAACTTTGAGCCGGGCTCTACCATGAAGGTTATGACGGTTGCCACTGCTATCGACAATGATAGTTTTGCGCCCAATGACTATTACAACCGTTCTGAAATCCAGATTGCTGATGCAGTCATTCGGGACTGGGATGTCAATGCAGGGGATATATTTGCTCCCATGACATTAACCTATGCACAAGGTTTTGCGCTTTCCAGTAACGTCGGTATGACCATTTTAGAACAAAAGATGGGCGATGAGCGCTGGTTAAATTACCTTGAGAGATTCCGCTTTGGTTTCCCAACTCGTTTTGGAATGGAAGGGGAAGAGTCGGGGATTCTACCAGAGGATAATGTTGTGTCTGTTGCCATGACCTCCTTTGGGCAAGGGATTCTAGCAACTCAAACTCAAATGTTACGTGGATTTAGCGCTGTGGCAAATAATGGTGTGATGTTGGAGCCTAAGTTTATCACAGCTCTCTATGATTCAAATACCGATTCAGTCCGCCTATCAAAGCCAGAAGTTGTGGGAAAACCTGTATCAGAGAAAGCCGCAGCTGACACTCGTCAATATATGATTGGTGTCGGAACAGATCCGCACTTTGGAACCTTACGCGCATCTGACGGAGCAGTTATTCAAGTAGAAGGCTACAACATTGCGGTGAAGTCGGGTACTGCCCAGATTGGTAAGGAAGATGGAACGGGTTATATGGAGGAGCCGAATGACACCATCAACTCCGTTGTTGCCATGATTCCCGCTGAAGATCCAGAGTTTATCATGTATATGACTGTCCAACAGCCAGAGAGTTGGAGCGTTCTCTATTGGAGAGACATTATCAATCCTACCCTCAAAGAGGCCATGCAGTTGAAAGATAGTCTCAACCTAACGACACCAGCCCCAAGTCTGACCGCTGTTACAAAAGAAACCGAGTATCCATTGGGGGATATTATCGGTGAGTCGCCAGGGGTAACGGCTGGGAGGTTGCGTCAGCGGTTGGTGCAACCGATTATCTTGGGAAATGGTCCAGAGATTAAGAAAGTCTCTGTCGAGATCGGCTCAAATCTTGCAGCCAATCAGCAGATTTTGCTATTGACAAACCGTTTCAAAACGGTGCCTGATATGTATGGATGGACCAAAGAAAATGTGGCTATTTTCTCTGAATGGACAGGGATTGAGGTTGAATATAGCGGTTCGGGTTCGATTGTCGTTGGTCAGAATGTTGCCATTGGCACTGACTTAGAAAAGACGAAAAAAATAAGAATTAACCTAGGAGATTAATATGTATTCTGTAATCATAGCAGGACTGCTTGCCTTTGGGGCGACGGTTCTATTGATTCCAAGATTTATCAGATTTTACCAAGCAAAACGTATCGAGGGTCAACAGACCCATGAAGATGTCCGCCAACATCAGTTTAAAGCAGGGACACCCACCATGGGGGGGACAGTCTTTCTACTGGTGGCTACTGTCGTGACCATTCTAGTTGCTGTCATTTCAAATAGGCTGACAGGATCAGTGCTTGCGATTCTTTTTATACTATTACTTTACGGAATCGTTGGTTTCTTGGATGATTTCCTAAAGATTTTCCGCAAGGTCAATGAGGGCTTGAACCCCAAGCAAAAATTAGCCTTGCAGATTCTAGGTGGTCTTGTCTTTTATCTGGTTCACATGCAGGGAACGGGTGACGGGACGCTCAGTGTCTTAGGGTATCCAATCCATCTAGGTATCTTTTATGTCGCCTTTGTACTCTTTTGGCTAGTTGGATTTTCCAATGCAGTCAATCTGACAGACGGGATTGATGGTCTCGCTTCGATTTCAGTAGTTATCAGCCTTTCAGCCTACGCAGTTATTGCCTATGTCGAGGGGAAAATGGATATTTTATTGGTCTGCGTGACCATGATTGGTGCCTTGTTGGGATTCTTCTATTACAATCATAAGCCTGCCAAACTCTTCATGGGAGATGTGGGCAGTTTGGCACTCGGTGGCATGCTGGCAACGATTTCGATCGCCTTGCATCAAGAGTGGACCCTGCTTTTTATCGGTCTAGTCTATGTGGTGGAAACCTCGTCTGTCATGCTTCAAGTCAGCTATTTCAAGTACACTAAGAAGAAGTTTGGTGAGGGCAAACGGATTTTCCGTATGACCCCATTTCATCACCATTTGGAATTAGGGGGCTTGACAGGAAGAGGCGAAAAATGGAGCGAATGGAAGGTTGACTTATTTTTATGGGGAGTTGGTCTCATCATGAGCTTGCTTGTCCTCCTTATCTTATATTTCTAAGGAAGCCTTTTATAGCCCAATGTTCTGAATGTGGCTCTTTCTATCCGAAAGGTACCCCATCTATCAGGAGCGCAGGCTAGAGTAGCTAGACAGTTTATAGCCCGATTTCCATGACCGATAGAAATGGATCTGAGAAGTAAGGACTAGGAGAGCGAATCTCTGGCGAGTATCAAACAGCAGTCAAATGCTGTTTTTTTTGTTATAATAAGGAAAGAAGAAAAAGAGGATACTATGAAATTTACAGAATTTAGCTTAAAACCGTATATTCAAGAAGCGTTGCGGGAAAGGGGCTTTGTTAGGGCGACAGAAGTTCAAGAACGGTTGATTCCAATCGTCTTGTCTGGGCGTGACTTGGTCGGAGAATCAAAGACAGGCTCTGGCAAGACCCACACCTTTTTGATTCCCATTTTTCAGCAACTGCAAGAAACAGTCGATCAGGTGCAGGCCGTGATTACCGCACCGTCGCGTGAGCTAGCAACGCAGATTTACCAAGCAGCGCGTCAGATCGCCCACTGTTCGGACACGGAAATTCGTGTGGCAAACTATGTCGGAGGAACGGACAAGCAGCGTCAGATTGACAAATTGCAGGCCAACCAGCCCCACATTGTTATTGGAACGCCAGGCCGCATCTATGATCTGGTTAAATCAGGGGATTTAGCCATTCATAAGGCGACAACCTTTGTGGTGGATGAGGCAGATATGACGCTTGACATGGGCTTTCTGGAGACGGTGGATCGGATCGCTTCCAGTCTCCCTAAAAATTTGCAGTTCATGGTCTTTTCTGCAACTATTCCGCAGAAATTACAACCCTTTTTAAAGAAATATTTGACCAATCCGATCATCGAGCAAATTAAGACGCAGACGGTGATTTCAGATACGATTGATAACTGGTTGATTTCGACTAAAGGACGGGATAAGAATGGGCTTATCTTGGAGATTACCAAGCTGATGCAGCCATACTTGGCTATGATTTTCGTTAATACCAAGACGCGGGCAGATGAATTGCATAGCTACTTGAGCGCAAATGGTTTGCGCGTGGCAAAAATTCACGGGGATATTCCACCGCGAGAACGCAAACGGATGATGAATCAGGTCAAGAATCTGGAATTTGAATACATTGTCGCAACCGACTTGGCAGCGCGGGGAATTGATATTGAAGGAGTTAGTCACGTCATCAATGATGCCATTCCGCAGGACTTGTCCTTCTTTGTGCACCGTGTTGGGCGGACGGGTCGTAATGGGCTATCTGGCACAGCCATTACCCTCTATCAGCCGAGTGATGATGCTGATATTCGCGAGCTTGAAAAACTCAATATCCGCTTTGTTCCTAAGACGATTAAGGACGGCGAATTTCAAGATACCTATGACCGTGACCGCCGTGTCAATCGGGAAAAATCTAAAGAGAAATTAGATCTTGAAATGATCGGCCTCGTCAAGAAGAAAAAGAAAAAAATCAAGCCGGGCTATAAGAAGAAAATTCAGTGGGCAGTAGATGAAAAACGTCGAAAGACCAAGCGCATTGAAAACCGCGCCAAAGGACGAGCAGAACGCAAAGCCAAACGCCAAACGTTTTAAACTAAGATACGAGGGCGTTAAGGGAGCAAAGCAAAAATAGGAGTTTTGACGAAGAACCATAGGTTCTAGGAAAAACTATCTTTTTTGCACAGCTCGTAGCCCGAGTTCAATTCTAAGATACAAAGCTCGTTAAAAACTCAAAGCGAAAATAGAAAATTTAACGAAGAAACTTTAGTTTCTAGGAAAATTTGTCTTTTTCGCACAGAGTTTAGGGCGTGTTCAATTCTAAGATACAAAGGGCGTAAAAAGCGAATGAAAAATAGGAAATACGACGAAGAAGTCTCTGCTTCTAGGAGTATTTATCTTTTTTCCGAGCTTTTAGCCCGTGTTCAATTACAAGATGTGAAGCCGTTAAAAACCGACTGAAAATTAGGAAACATGACGAAGAAGCGTAGCTTCTAGGAATGTTTATCTATTTTCCGAGCTTTTAGCCCGAGTTCAATTCTAAGATACAAAGCCCGTTAAAAACTCAAAGCGAAAATAGAAAATTTAACGAGTGAAAAGCTCCAGTTGAGGTTTTCAGCCCACTGGAACCCTAACTGTAACCAGTTAAAACTGGCACAGCTACGTCTCTTTTTCACACAGGGCTTAGCTCGTGTTCAATTACCCAAGATACGAGAGCGTTAAAAGCCCAAAGCGCACTCAAGAGTATCCGTATCTGTAAAGCAGGCATAGCCTGCAACAGCTACGGCAAACTAGGAAATCTGACGCAGAGATTAAAGAGAGTTTGCTTCGCAAACTTCTATTTCCCGCCTTCAAAGGTATACCATACCTTTGAAGCTAGGAAGATTTATCCCTAAAGGGAGCCATATCTGTAACCAGTTAAAACTGGCACAGCTACGTCTCTTTTTCACACAGGGCTTAGCTCGAGTTCAGTTCCCCAAGATACGAGGGCGTTAAGGGAGCAAAGCAAAAATAGGAGTTTTGACGAGTGAAAAGCTCCAGTGGAGGTTTTCAGCCACTCCCTAAAGTGAACCCTATCTGTAACCAGTTAAAACTGGCACAGCTACGAGAACATTAGATAAGCCAGCGAGTGCTGTAAAAGTGATTCTTGGATGAAAGTGTGGTACGCTATGAATACAGGTGATGAATATAGGAAACAGGAAAACAGATGTTACAAATAATACTAGGTCTTTATATGAAGAGCCTGTTGATTGCGGCAGTCTTAGTGGTTTTTGTTAGCCTAGGTTGGTTTTTAATCCGCCTAATCAAAAACAAAGACAAGACCACTCAAGAGCGCCAAGAGGTTCTCTTTGATTTGTTAATTATCAATGTGATGACCATTCCCATTTTGTCCTTTGGGATTGTGGGCATCTTGCTCATGCTAAGAGTGTAGAAAGAAGGAAGAAAAATGTACGATACGATTATTATTGGAGCTGGTCCTGCAGGAATGACTGCAGCCTTGTATGCGGCACGGAGCAACCTAAAAGTAGCGCTTTTAGACCGTGGTATCTATGGCGGACAAATGAACAATACCGCAGAGATTGAAAATTATCCCGGCTATGACCAAATCAGTGGTCCAGAATTGGCAGAAAACATGTTTGCACCGCTTGCAAAATTTGGTGTGGACTTTCTCTACGGTCAGGTGATTCGCGTGGAGACAGAAGATGAGATCAAACGAGTTGTGACAGAAGATGGGGTCTTGGAAGCTCATACTCTTGTCCTTGCCATGGGAGCTCAACACCGTCTCTTAGGAGTGCCCGGAGAAGATACTTACAATAGCCGTGGTGTATCTTACTGTGCGGTCTGCGACGGAGCTTTCTTCCGTGGGCAAGACTTGCTGGTTGTAGGTGGTGGCGACTCTGCTGTTGAAGAAGCCCTCTATCTGACCCAGTTTGCAAATACGGTGACTATCGTCCACCGCCGTGATGAATTACGTGCCCAAAAAGTTATTCAAGAACGTGCCTTTGCCAACGAGAAAATCCGATTCATCTGGGATAGCGTGGTTGAAGAAATTAAAGGCGATGACATCAAGGTGCAGGAAGTCTTGATTAAAAACGTGAAGACAGAAGAAGTAACAGCTCACGCCTTTGGTGGTGTCTTTATCTACGTAGGGCTTGACCCAATGACAGATGTTGTGGCAGATTTGGGGATTACGGATGAGCAAGGGTGGATTGTGACTGATGAACAAATGCTCACCAGCCAGTCAGGGATCTTTGCAGTTGGAGATATTCGCCAAAAACAATTGCGCCAGATTACAACGGCTGTTGGAGACGGAGCGATTGCTGGTCAGCAAGTTTACCATTACGTTACAGAGCATGTAAATTAAGGAGAAAAGATGTTCCATATCCAAGATATACAGAAAAAATCAGACGGTATTTCTTTTGAGGAAACTCTGGAGCTTGCGGATGAGTTGAAGGCGCGAAATGCTGATGTCTTAGCAGTTACCCCCATTAAGGTGGTAGGTCGGGTCAGCTTTGAAGTAGGATTCTTTCTCTTGAACTATCACATGACCTATGACATTACTCTAGCTTCCAGCCGTTCCATGGAACCAGTAGTCCTTTCGGAATCTCTTCCAGTACATGAAATTTTCGTGGCGGATGAGCAGGCTTTGAGAGGGCAGGATATGGTGGAAGAAGATTTGGTGCTCGTCGTTGAAGATGATGTGATTGTGCTGGCAGAAAGCGTGGCAGATAACATCCTCTTACAGATTCCACTCAAGGTATTGACACCGGAGGAAGAAGCGGGACAGGGCTTGCCATCAGGTAACAATTGGACTGTGATGACAGAAGAGGATTACGCGGTAGCAGCCCAAGAGAAAAAGGAAGCAACTAGCCCCTTTGCCCAATTACAGGGACTTTTTGAGGAAGAATGACATTGACAGACAATTGGAAACATCTTGTCAATAGGTCGATTTCATTGTATAATGAAAAGGATATTAAGAAATAGGAGTAGAACATTCATGACAAAAGCAAATTTTGGTGTTGTGGGAATGGCCGTTATGGGGCGCAACCTTGCACTTAACGTAGAATCAAGAGGCTACACTGTTGCGATTTACAACCGTTCAGCAGATAAGACAGAAGATGTTGTTGCCAGCAACCCGGGTAAAAAATTAGTTCCAAGCTATGATGTAGAAAGTTTTGTACAATCCATTGAAACACCACGCCGGATCATGCTTATGGTGCAGGCAGGTCCCGGTACAGATGCGACTATCCAAGCCTTATTGCCACACCTTGATAAAGGGGACATCTTGATCGATGGTGGAAATACTTTCTATGAAGATACCATCCGTCGCTCGAAAGAACTTGCAAATTCAGGGATCAACTTTATCGGTACAGGGGTTTCTGGTGGAGAAAAAGGAGCGCTTGAGGGGCCGTCTATTATGCCGGGGGGACAAAAGGAAGCCTATGACTTAGTAGCAGATGTTTTGGAAGAAATTTCTGCCAAAGCTCCTGAAGATGGTGCGCCATGTGTGACCTATATCGGACCAGACGGTGCAGGCCACTACGTGAAAATGGTTCACAATGGGATTGAATATGGTGATATGCAGTTGATCGCAGAAAGCTATGATCTGATGCAGCACTTGCTCGGTCTTTCTGTGGATGAAATGGCAGACATCTTTACTGAATGGAATAAGGGTGAGCTTGATAGCTACTTGATTGAAATTACAGCAGACATCTTGAAGCGTAAGGATGATGAAGGTCAAGAAGGCCCGATCGTTGACTATATCCTTGATGCCGCTGGAAACAAGGGAACGGGTAAATGGACGAGCCAATCCTCACTCGATTTGGGTGTACCATTGTCCTTGATTACCGAGTCTGTATTTGCCCGCTATATCTCAACCTACAAAGAAGAGCGTGTACATGCTAGCAAGATCTTGCCAAGACCAGCAGCATTTAACTATAAGGGAGATAAGAAGGAGTTGATCGAGAAAATCCGTCAAGCCCTTTACTTCTCAAAAATCATGTCTTACGCCCAAGGCTTTGCTCAATTGCGTGTAGCATCTAAGGAAAACAACTGGAACTTGCCATTTGGTGAAATCGCAAAAATCTGGCGTGCCGGCTGTATCATCCGTGCTCGTTTCTTGCAAAAGATTACGGATGCTTACGGACGTGATGAGGATCTTGCAAACCTCCTCTTGGACGAATACTTCCTTGACGTAACAGCCAAATACCAACAAGCTGTTCGTGATGTGGTAACCTTGGCGGTACAAGCAGGGGTTCCTGTTCCAACATTCTCAGCAGCGATTACCTACTTTGACAGCTACCGTGCTGAAAACCTACCAGCTAACCTGATTCAGGCGCAACGTGACTACTTCGGAGCGCATACCTATGAGCGCAAAGACAAAGAAGGAATCTTCCATTACTCATGGTATGATGAAAAATAATCTATGGTAAAAAAAATCTTAATTGCAGGCCGCGAGCGCAACCTATCTCATTTTGTCTCTATGGAGTTGCAGAAAAAAGACTACTTGGTCGACTATACTTCTACGGGAAAAGAAGCGCTTCAGCTTGCCCATGAGACAGACTTTGATTTGATTCTCATGAGTTTTTGTCTGTCGGACATGTCTAGTTCTGACTTGGCGGCAGAGTTGATTAAAATCAAACCGAGCACGGTCATGATTGTGGTAGTAGATAGTGAGGACGCCAAACAGTATGGCACGGATATTCAACGCTATGCTGTCTCCTATATTATCAAACCCTTTATCATCAGTGACTTGGTCGATCAGGTAACCTCTATCTTTAGGGGACGCGATTATATTGACGAACATTGCAAGCAGGTGAAACTTCAGGCAGCCTACCGTGACTTGAAAATTGATTTTCAAAATCGGACGGTCACTCGTGGTTCAGAGTTGATCAACCTGACCCGCCGGGAATATGACCTCCTTGCGACCTTGATGAATAGTCAGGAAACCTTGAGCAGAGAGCAGCTCTTGGATCGGGTCTGGAAATATGAAGCTACGGCTGAAACCAATGTCGTTGATGTCTATATTCGCTATCTGCGGGGAAAATTAGACCTGCCAGGTCAAGAATCCTATATTAAAACCGTCCGCGGTGTAGGCTATGCCATGCGGGAGGAATAAGAGAAAAAGTGGAGTGAGTTCAATCGAGATTTTCCGGTCTCGTTGGAACTCGCTTTTTCGTTGTAATCTGTGCCAAGACTGTTTGAGGTGGGAAATGAAGAAAATGCAGTTCGCAAGTAGTACTGAGGTACAGCAAGACGAGGTAACCAAGTAATAAAAATATAAACGAAATGACGATATTTGGAAAGCAGGCATTGCCTGTAACAGCTAGGAAAAACGAGGAAAGCAGACGACTGAACAGCTCCAAAAGTTTATTTCTTACAACAATGTATTCACAACAACCATTTTCTGACTTTTTCTCCAAAGTATGCTATCATAGAAAAGACTAGGACGAGGAGGAGATGAAACATTGAAGAAGAGTTCATTTAAAGAGAAATTGCTGTTGATTAGCTTTGCAGCCTTGGTTTTACTAGCGGTGCTAAACTATTCAGATATTTACAGCTCGGTAAGGGTCTTGCTATCGAGCATGAATGCCTTGTTTATCGGGGCGATTTTTGCCTTTATTTTGAATGTTCCGATGAAGAAATTAGAGGACTTGATTGCCAAGGTATCGTTTCTGCGAAAAAGCAAGCGGTCCCTAGCTATTGTCGGGGGTCTAATCGTCTTTGCTCTGATTGTGACAGGGGTAGTAGTGATTATTCTACCAACCTTGGTTTCAACTGTGTCGGAGTTAGTATCGGTTACGAATCAAGCTATTCCCAAGCTCATTCGAACCTTGCAGGAGAGTGGCTTCTTGTCCAGCAAATTGGGCAGTCGCCTGAATAGCTATGTCTCTCAATTTACGGATTGGTCTAAGTTATCCGGATTTGCGGCAGCTTTCCTCGCCGGATTAGCGAATAATGTGACAGGGATTTTTTCAAATGTTTTAACCTTGATCATGGCTTTCTTTATTACCTTGAGTATCCTTGGGAGCAAGGAACACTTGCAGGATATGACAGGCAAATTGCTTCACGCAGCCTTTCCAGAGAAAGTAGTGCGGATTATTGCCTATATTGGTCAGGTGATTATTGAAACCTATGATCGATTCTTGATGAGCCAGATTGTAGAAGCGGTCATCATTGGAGGTTTAGTCTTTGTCAGCTATTCCCTCTTCTCGATTCCGTATGCAGGAATGGCAGGAATTTTATCAGGAGTGCTTTCTTTTGTGCCTTATATTGGTCCTTTTTCTGCCTGTATTATCAGTGCCCTCTTTGTATCGGTGCAGAATCCTTGGTTGGCGCTCTGGTCGATCGTTCTCTTCCAGATAATCCAATTGATTGAAGGGAATGTTATCTATCCTCGTGTGGTGGGACAATCGGTTGGTTTGCCAACCCTCTTTACCCTAGCTGCTGCCTTAATCGGTGGAAATTTATTCGGCTTACTAGGCATGGTTTTCTTCACCCCTATTTTTGCGGTGATCTATCGCCTTGTGAGAGAATGGACCTATGCACGGCTTAAGAAAAAACAAGATATAAAGGCGTGAAAAATTCGTATGGAAATAGGAAATCGTTCTCGAGTCCTTAGACTCTTCGTACGATTTCCTATTTTCACTGTGTGCGCTTAACGTCCTCACATCTTGCGTAACTGAATTCGGACTACGAGCTGTGCAAAAAAGAGACGCAACCGTTGTAACTGTAGTTACCTACGGGTGTGGCTACCTTTAGGTGTAGTTTTTCCTAGCTCCAAAGGTATGGGATACCTTTGGAGGCGGGAAATAGAAGTTTGCGGAGCAAACTCTCATCTAAAAGTTCTTCGTCAAAACTCCTATTTTTGCTTTGCTCGCTTAACGTCCCCGTATCTTGTTTAGTATTATTATCCTGTGAAATATGATACAATGAAGTATAATCATGATAGAATGGGAGAGATAGTATGCGTTGCCCTAAATGTACCAGTATAAAATCAAGTGTTGTGGATAGCCGTCAGGCAGAAGATGGAAATACCATTCGCCGTAGGAGAGAGTGCGAGAGCTGTGGTCACCGTTTTACCACCTATGAACGCGTTGAAGAAAAAACCTTAGTTGTTGTGAAAAAGGATGGAACCCGCGAGCAATTTTCCCGTGAGAAAATTTTTAATGGGATTATTCGCTCTGCCCAAAAGCGTCCAGTATCTAGTAGTGAAATTGAAGAGGTGGTGAACCGCATTGAGCAGAAGGTTCGTGCCCATAGCGATAGCGAGGTTGAGAGTGATTTGATTGGCAATCTCGTCATGGAAGAGTTGGTCGAATTAGATGAGATTACCTATGTCCGCTTTGCCTCTGTCTATCGTTCCTTTAAAGATGTGGGTGAGCTTGAAAACTTGCTCAAACAGATCACCAAGGGAAGCAAGACAAGAAGATAGGACAGCAGATGAAACCAAATGATCTATATGCTTATATGCGAAAGAATGCCGTAAGCCCTAACTGGCTTAGCTTTATCCTCTGTTACCAACCGATTATTGGACAGGATGCGGCTGCGGTCTATCAATTCTTGTGGGCAAGCTATGACCATGGTACGGGCAAGTATGCCCTTAGCCGGATTTTAAATCATGTCAATATGGGGCTCAATCGCTTGGAGAAAGCCCTAGATGTACTGGGAGCCATGGACTTGCTGGCCATCTACCAGAGGGGGGATACGATCGTTTTTCGCTTCATTGAACCCTTAGCAAAGGAAGCCTTTTTGGCAAATCCTCTCTATCAAAAACTCTTGACCAAGAAAATTGGAGAGCCAGCAGTGGAGGAATGGACGTCTCTACAATCAGGATCAGATACCGAAGTGACCAAGCATTTTTCAGACGTTTTCACCATGGACGGAGAGCTTCCGCTTGAGGTTAAGCCTGCGCCGAACTTTGATTTGCAGGCCTTTAAGACCATGATGGCACGCGATCAATTGCGATTTCAGAATGAGACAGATGATGTGATTGCCCTCTATCATCTGGCTGAAAAAAATGGCTGGGACTGGATGCAGACCTATAAGATTGCAAAAGAAACAGCCCATGCTCAAGTGATTTTAGTCAAGCGCATGGAGCAAAAGGGGGAGGTAACACCTGTCGCCTCTAGCTTGACCAAACAGGAGCAGGCCATTGTGGCTGAAAGTAAGTCCAAGACTGCCCTTGAATTTTTAACGATTTTAAAAGAAGCTCGTAAGGCGGCTGTCACCATGTCAGAACGCAAGTGCTTGCAGCAATTAGTAGACTTGGGCTTGTTGGATGAGGTCATCAATGTGCTTGTCCTTTATACTTTTAACAAGGTCGACTCGGCTAATTTGCAGGAAGCCTATGCCTTAAAGCTGGGGAATGATTTTTCTTACAAGCAGATTCGAAGTGCCGAGCAGGCAGTCTCTCATTTGCGGGATAGTAAAGGGCTAAGCCGTAAGAAGCAGAGCGCCCAAGCGCCCAAGACTAATGTGCCTGAGTGGAGCAAGCAGGAAGTCAAGACCGAGCAAACGGCAAAAGGTCAGGCTGAATTAGCGGCGCTCTATCGTGAACTAGAAGCTATGGAAACGAAAGGAGAGGGATAGATGAAAGCTGTGAAAGACAGGGTGCCACAGGGTGCTACATCAGGAAGAAAGTCTTATCAAGAACTCTATCAGGAGATTATTCAGGATAAGGAAGTGGCTGATTTTATCCATCAGCACCAGTTGACAGAAGAAGAAATTACCCGTTCAATCTCCAAGTTTTTTGAATATGTGACGGAGCGCAAGAAGTTCCTCCACCAAGACGAGGCTTATATTGCGGTCGGTTATCAGCCTGTGCTCATCATGAATGAGGGCTACGCAGATGTGTCCTATTTGGAGACTGCTGAACTGCTTGAATACCGTAAGGCAGAAGCGATTAAAAACCGTATCCAGCTGATCAATCTTCCAGCTAATTTGAAAAATATCACCATTGCAGATGTGGATCTTAATGACGAAAACCGTGTAGAGGTCATGAAGGCTATTACTGAATTTGTCAAACAGGTAGGTCAGGACAACAAGGGCTTGTATCTCTATGGTAATTTTGGAGTAGGAAAAAGCTATCTGATGGCATTTTTAGCCAATCTCCTTTCCAAGACCCACCAGATGTCGACCACCCTGCTGCATTATCCAACCTTTGTCGTTGAGATTAAAAATGCGATCGGTGATGGCTTGGTCAAGGAAAAGATTGATGCGATTAAGACAGCACAAGTCTTGGTCTTAGATGATATTGGCGCAGAACAACATAGTTCCTGGGTGCGGGATGATGTCCTTCAGGTCATCTTGCAACACCGGATGCAGGAAAACCTGCCGACCTTCTTTACCTCGAATTTTTCCTTTGCGGACTTGGAACGGCACTTTGCTGCGGGACGTTCAGGAGATGAGACATGGCAGGCCAAGCGAGTGATGGAACGTATTCGATTTTTAGTCACTGAACTACGATTAGGAGGAATGAATCGTCGATGAATGAAACAATTGATTTAATGCTAGCCCACAGTTCTGTTCGTAGATTTACTGATGAGCCGATTTCCGATCAAGACTTGGAGGCGATTATTAGTGCAGGGCGTGCGGCTTCGACTTGGAAAAATTTTCAGTCTTACTCGATTGTGGTGGTGCGTTCAAAAGAGAAAAAAGAGGCGCTTCATGTTTTGACGCCTCAACCTGCAGTTTTACAGGCAGATACGATTCTGCTCTTTGTCGGTGACCATAATCGGGCGAGCAAGGCTGCTGCCTTGCACCAAGCAAACTTTGATCCTAAGGGGACAGAGAATCTCTTGATTTCTTCTGTTGATGCAGCGCTAGCGGGGCAAAATGTCTTGCTTGCAGCTGAAAGTTTGGGTTATGGCGGTGTTTTTATCGGTATGATCCGCCATGCAGCCAGAGAGATTGCCGACCTGTTTGCCTTACCAGACTATACCTATCCTGTATTTTGTATTGCACTAGGAAGACCTGCCCAACAGTTTCCAGTCAAACCCCGACTGCCTCAGGAATTTGTTGTCTTTCAAGAAGAATACCAAGAGCAAGATGTGGAGGCGATTCGTACCTATGACCGTATCCAGTCAGACTATGCAGGAGCTAGACAGAAAGAGACCTGGTCTGAACGCCTGATTGCTCAATTTGGTCAGGTAGAACACCCAGAGACAAAAACACTTTTGAGAGAAAAACACTTATTATAGAAAAGGAGGAGCAATGGCTCTACCAACTATTGCCATCGTTGGTCGCCCCAACGTTGGAAAATCAACCTTATTTAACCGGATTGCGGGTGAGCGTATTTCCATTGTAGAAGATGTAGAGGGTGTAACCCGTGACCGCATCTATGCAACAGCTGAATGGCTTAACCGTCACTTTAGCCTCATTGATACGGGGGGGATTGATGATGTGGATGCCCCTTTTATGGAGCAGATCAAACATCAGGCAGAGATTGCTATGAGTGAAGCAGATGTTATCGTCTTTGTTGTATCGGGCAAGGAAGGAGTGACAGATGCTGATGAGTATGTGGCGAAAATCCTCTATAAGACCAACAAGCCAGTCATTTTAGTGGTGAACAAGGTCGATAATCCTGAAATGCGTAGTGATATTTATGATTTTTATTCTTTGGGCTTAGGAGATCCTTACCCGGTTTCCTCTGTTCACGGGATTGGGACAGGGGATGTACTTGATGCTATTGTGGAAAATCTACCGGCTGACAGTGAAGAAGAAAATCCAGACATGATTAAGTTCAGCTTAATCGGCCGTCCCAACGTCGGAAAATCAAGCCTGATTAACGCTATTTTGGGGGAGGAGCGCGTGATTGCTAGTCCTGTTGCGGGTACAACCCGTGATGCGATTGACACAGTCTTTACTGACAGTGATGGGCAAGAATTTACCATGATTGATACCGCAGGTATGCGTAAGTCTGGAAAAATCTATGAAAATACCGAGAAATATTCCGTCATGCGTGCCATGCGTGCCATTGACCGTTCAGATGTGGTGCTCATGGTCTTGAATGCCGAAGAAGGGATTCGTGAGTACGACAAGCGGATTGCTGGATTTGCCCACGAAGCAGGAAAAGGGATGGTGATTGTCGTCAACAAGTGGGATACCCTTGAAAAAGACAATAAGACCATGCAGAACTGGGAAGCAGACATCAGAGACCAATTCCAGTATCTCGCCTACGCACCGATTATCTTTGTATCTGCTCTGACCAAGCAACGGCTACATAAGCTACCAGCCATGATCAAGCAGATTAGCGAAAGCCAGCAAACCCGGATTCCGTCTGCTGTCTTGAATGATGTAATCATGGACGCGATTGCGATCAATCCGACGCCGACAGACAAGGGCAAACGCCTCAAAATTTTCTATGCGACCCAAGTGGCAACCAAGCCACCAACCTTTGTCATCTTTGTGAATGAAGAAGAGCTCATGCACTTCTCTTATCTGCGCTTCCTTGAAAATCAAATCCGCAAAGCCTTCGTCTTTGAAGGTACGCCGATTCACTTGATTGCTCGTAAGCGGAAGTAATACTCGTCAAAAATCAAATTCTGACGTCGTTAACTCACCTTGCTGAACCTCAGTTCTACCTACGGTTTCATTGCCTAGTCAGATTTTGATTTTTATAGAGTATAGTCCCTTATAGGCAGCGAGAGGGAAAGCAGTTCCTACTCTGTACTATTATAAAAAGGCGCGTCTTTTAAAGGTGTGCCTTTCTCACGCTTTCTAATCTTCCGTAATCATTGGACAATCATCAAGGTTCATCACTTCATCTGGGAAATTGATGTCAATCACATATTTTTTACTCGTTCCCTGAACAGTTTTAATCTTCACATTCCATCTGGGATGAAATACCAAATGTCCATTCTCCAGTTCAATCGTCAAGTGGATTTCATCATAATTCTTTGAAAGAAAAGTGGCTCTTCCCCTCTCTTCATCACAAAAACATGCCATTTCTGCATGATATTGAAACTCAAATTCAAATAATGTAGCTGTTTTAAACATTCATCCCTCTCCATCTATTTAGAAATCATAGTGCATCACCGTCTAAAGAACCTACTCTCCATCTTTTGAAGCTAATGGATTGTTCTTATTTTTATAGTTGTCTCGTTTACTTTTAGTACTAGCTCAAACAGTCTGGGGAGAGACTGTTTGAGGTTGGAAATAAAGAAAACGAAGTTTTCGTCAAACCAGTCTGGGGAGAGACTGTTTGAGGTTGGAAATAAAGAAAACGAAGTTTTCGTCAAACCAGTCTGGGGAGAGACTGTTTGAGGTTGGAAATGAAGAAAACGACGTTTTCGTCAAACCAGTCTGGGGATAGACTGTTTGAGGTGGGAAATGAGGAAAACGACGTTTTCGTCAAACCAGTCTGGGGATAGACTGTTTGAGGTAGGAAATGAAGAAAACGACGTTTTCGTTAAAAGTCGCAGGTAGTACTGAAGTACAGCAAGACGAGTTAACGAAGTAATAAAAGATAAACTAAATGGCTATATCTTTAAAATCTCCTACTACTAGGATATACCAAGATGATTCTAAACACAAGTCTTTTTTGAAATCGCTTTCGTTTCCTAATAGCTAGCTGCCCCCTTTTCTTCTAATGGGCTTCTTTGTTCGTCATTATCGTCTTTTTTGAAAAATAAAAGAACTAAGAGAAGCCTTATTGCTCAATCTATGCTATAATGAAGAGATATAAATTTGATGTTCAAAGAGTGTTCCTACTAAAAGTAAAGGAAACGATGATGATTAGCACTAGGCAAGACGCGATCAGGACGTCATAACTAGAAACTGAATGCTGCTAAGATAAAGGAGTGGGTATGGGTCGATTGATGCCAGGGCGGATTCGTCAAGAGGGAATCCTGCTCTATGAAAGAGGATTAGTGGAAATCAGACAGGTAGAAGACAGGCAGCTCTTTTTGAAGATTGCAGAAGAGGATTTTTGTTATGCCTTAGAAGAAACGAAGCTGTCTTGTAGCTGTCAACTTTTTTCTCAAAAGGGCTACTGTCAGCACCTAGCTGCGGTTGAATATTTTTTGAAAAATGATACTGAGGGGAAGGCCTTGGAGGAGCAGCTTTCTGCTGGCAAAGCAGAGCATGAGGAAACGAAGCGTAGGACCTACTTTGGGGGTCTATTTTTAGATGATATTTTAGAGAATCCCCAGAACGTAGCCATCCATTATCGTTTGGCAGTTGAGGGGCAGCTGCAGCTCTTTGACCATAATATTGACTGGACCTTGAAAATCCAGCGTGGTATCGATCCGAGAACCTATATCATTCGCGATATTGGTGCTTTCTTGCAAACAGTGAAAAAAGGTGGCTACTATCAGATTGGCAAGCAGTATTATGAGAAGATTAGCTTTGAACAGTTTGATGTGGCTAGTCAGGAAGTCATCACCTTTTTGTGGCGCCTAGTTCCGAATAAGAAAGTGGGCGATTTAGAGATACTGGTGCACTATGGGCGACACTTACAGTTACCGCTTTCGAATTTTGAAGAGGGATTGGATATCTTAGGGCAGTTGGAATCGTTCGAGTTTCACTATGAGATGAACACCTATAAGGACTTACAGCTTCTAGCATTTGATGCCCATGCGAGCTGCTATTCCTTTGAAGTGGTGGTTCACCAATACATGATTGAGTTGCGGGTTCACGAACAGGCTTTTCGAGAACTGTTCAAAGGGCGCTATTTGTTAGTAGACAATCGCTTGTACTATTTGGACAGGAAACAGGAACGAATACTGGCTGCGCTCAAAGCCCTTGTTCCAAATGAGGCTGGAGAGAAAGTTGTCCAATTTGATTTTCAAGACCAGGAACGCTTGGCACTAAGTCTGTTAGAGTTGCAGCTGGTCGGAGCTGTCAAGGCTCCTAAGCGCTTTGTCATCCATGACTTTCGTCCTCGGTTTGAGCTGTCACTGCACGCTGAAGGGGAGATTGAACTGGACTTGATTCTGGAATTTGACCATCGACAGGTGGCGAGTAGAGAGGAGCTAAATCGCTTGCCCTTTTCCTACCATTTCCAGCACCTAGCACAGGTGGAGCAGGTCATACAGGAATCAGGGTTTAAGGGAGACTTTATCACTCGTCATCCGGGGCTTCAACCTGCAGAATGGTATGATTTCTTTCATCAGACCTTGCCCAAGTTTCGGGCACTGGGGCAGGTGCAGTTATCGAGTGAATTAGAGGGCATGTTGATAGCTAGTCAGCCGAGGATCAAGGTAGAGACCCGAGGTGTCCTGCTGGATATCTCCTTTGATTTTACAGGAATCGCTGAGGAAGAAATTGAGCAAGCTGTGACTGCTCTGTTGGAGGAGGCGACGCATTTTACCAGCCAGACAGGGAAGGTCTTGGTTTTTGATGAAGAAACCAAGCGGTTGAGTCGAACCTTGCAGGACTTGCGGGCTCGGTATCAGTCGGCAGGTCATCTGTCACTTGACCACCTCGCCTCTTATCAACTAGCCCAGACTTGGGCTGGGAAAGAAGCGGTTCATTTTTCCAAGGACTTCCAACAATTGGCATACGATTTGGCACATCCGGAATCCTTTGCATTACCTGAATTGCAAGTGACAGCTGATTTGCGTGATTACCAGCGTCTAGGTGTGCGATGGTTATCCATGCTGAACCACTATGGCTTCGGTGGTATTTTAGCCGATGACATGGGATTAGGAAAGACCTTACAGACCATTGCCTTTTTGAGCAGTCAGCTCGAGGCGGATCAAAAGGTCTTGATCTTAGCACCGTCAAGTCTGATTTACAATTGGCAGAGCGAGTGCCAGACTTTTGCACCCGACTTGGATGTGGCAGTAGCCTATGGGAATAAGGAAAAGCGGGAGGAGCAGATTCGAGCGGCACATCAGATTATCATCACCAGCTACCATTCCTTTAGGCAGGATAGTGAGCTTTACCAGCAGCAAGACTACGACTATCTGATTTTGGACGAAGCCCAAGTCATGAAAAATGCCCAGAGCAAGATCGCCCAGCTTTTGAGAGAGTTTGAAGTGGGAAACTGCTTTGCCCTTTCAGGAACGCCGATTGAAAATCATCTGTCCGAACTGTGGTCCATCTTTCAGATTGTGCTACCGGGACTCTTGCCTGGTAAGACAGAATTTGCCAAATTATCAGCCCAAGAAGTCGCACGGATCATCAAGCCCTTCGTTCTTCGTAGGAAAAAAGAAGATGTTCTCTTGGAACTGCCTGACCTACTAGAAATCAATGTTTTAAATGAATTGACTGATGAGCAGAAAGTTGTCTACTTAGCACAGTTGAAGCAGATGCAGTCCAGCATTTTAGACGCAAGTGATGCGGAAATTCAGCGCAAGAAGATGGAGATTCTGGCAGGGATTACCCGTCTTCGTCAGATTTGTGATACCCCGAGCCTCTTTCTGTCGGACTATGGGGGAGGAAGTGGTAAGCTGGAGAGTTTGAGAGAGTTGTTGGAGCAACTCAAAGAAGGTAGCCACCGCATCTTGATTTTCTCTCAATTCCGTACCATGCTGGACATGATTGAGGGAGAGTTGGAGGCACTAGGGCTCACCAGTTATAAATTGACAGGCTCGACCCCAGCCAATCTCCGTCAGGAAATGACGACCGCTTTCAATGCAGGGAGCAGGGATGCCTTTCTGATTTCCCTCAAAGCAGGAGGGGTGGGTCTCAATCTGACAGGGGCAGACAGTGTGATTTTAGTTGACCTCTGGTGGAATCCAGCAGTAGAAGCCCAAGCCATTAGCCGCGCCCATCGGATGGGGCAGACGGAGAAAGTCGAGTGCTATCGCCTGATTACCCGCGGTACGATCGAAGAAAAGATTCAAGCCCTGCAAGAAAGCAAGAAACATCTGGTGACGACTGTTCTTGACGGTAATGAGAGCCGGGCAAGCATGACGGTAGATGATATTCGGGACATTTTAGGTCTTTAGTGCTAACCCTTGTAAAAGAAAAAAGATAGTCAAAGCGCCTAAGGTATGGTATAATAGTCGTTTGAAAGGAAGAACTATGGTGAGAATGCAGACGAGATTTCCCCTAGTAGCTGATGATGAGTTAGTAGTGGGAGAAAATCCTGAAATGAGATTATATGATGAGGCGGACTTGATCAGCAATATCAAGGGACCTTATCAGGACAGGGAATTTGGGCAAGAAATAGCGAGTTCAGTTGCTCCTCAATATAGGGTGGGAACTGGAACAGAAGAAGCCTTGTTGCCACCGCTTTTTCAGGCAACGCCAAGTCCTTATTCTCGAAAAGATCGCTATCAAAAGCCAGCTTCTCAAGGAACCGCGGTTTTTCAAGCCAGAACGCAAGGGCAGTTGGCACGTGAGACAGCGCGTGAAGATTTGAAGAAAAAACGCTCGGCTTCCTATTTACATCAGGAAGTACCCCGCCATATCCTATCAGAAAACCATCAGGTAACGGCACCTTTGGTTAAAAAGTCTGTGCCTCACTTGACTGCCTTGGCGAATCGATTACAACAGACAGATTATATTTTGGCAGATATGCCAGCTGTCTATTCATTGACAAAAGAGGAGCGGGAACAAGAGCAGCCCGTCAAGAAAAATTCCTACGACTTTTTGAAGAAGAGTCAGGTCTATAATTATCCAGAACGCAAGGTTCAACGCGAACGTCGCTTGGCACAGGAATTAAATCTAACACACATGGAAGAGGGACTGGAATGACAAAAACCTATCATTTTATAGGAATTAAGGGTTCAGGAATGAGCGCCTTGGCTTTAATGTTGCATCAAATGGGGCACAAGGTTCAAGGAAGTGATGTTGATAAATACTATTTCACACAGCGTGGTCTTGAGCAAGCGGGGATCACGATTTTACCCTTTAGCCAAGCAAATATTACTGCTGATGTCGAATTGATAGCAGGAAATGCTTTCCGTCCAGATAATAATGTAGAGATTGCCTATGCAGATGCTAATGGCTTTGCCTATAAACGCTACCATGAGTTTCTTGGTCAATTCATGCGTGATTTCACGAGTTTTGGTGTAGCAGGGGCGCACGGTAAAACGTCTACAACGGGTCTCTTGGCCCATGTCATGCGTAATATCACGGATACCAGCTATTTGATTGGCGACGGGACAGGTCGTGGTTCAGAAAATGCCCAGTATTTTGTCTTTGAATCAGATGAATACGAACGCCATTTTATGCCCTACCATCCAGAATACAGTATCATTACCAACATCGACTTTGACCACCCCGATTATTTTACCAGCTTAGAAGATGTCTTCCACGCTTTTGATGATTATGCTAAGCAGGTGCAAAAGGGCTTGTTTGTCTACGGTGAAGATGAGCAATTGCGTCGCATTACAGCAACTGCGCCGATCTACTATTATGGTTTTTTAGAAGACAATGACTTTGTCGCCTATGATTTGCAGCCGTCAACGACTGGTTCGCAGTTTAAGGTGCGCCATGCTGGACAGGAACTAGGACAGTTCCAAATTCCGACCTTTGGCCGTCACAATGTCCTTAATGCAACAGCAGTGATTGCAAACTTATTTGTTGCTGGCTTTGATTTGAACTTGGTAGCTGAACACCTCAAAACCTTTGGAGGAGTGAAGCGTCGCTTTACCGAAAAGATTGTGAATGACACTGTGATTATCGATGACTTTGCACATCATCCAACAGAAATTGGTGCGACCATTGATGCAGCGCGTCAAAAATATCCAAGTAAAGAAATCGTGGCGATCTTCCAACCGCATACGTTTACACGAACCATTGCCCTGCTGGATGAATTTGCCCTTGCTTTGAATGAAGCAGATGCGGTTTACCTAGCTCCGATCTATGGGTCGGCGCGTGAGACAGATAATGGTCAAGTGAAGGTCGAAGACTTGGCAGCCAAAATCACTAAAAAGGCTGGAATTGTATCACTTGAAAATACCTCCCCATTATTGGATCATGAACATGCAGTCTACGTCTTCATGGGGGCAGGAGATATTCAATCCTACGAATACTCCTTTGAACGCCTATTATCCAATCTATCCCATAACGTTCAATAAGGAACAGGGAGTGGGAAAGAACTCGCCTGGTCGAAAAAGAGTTCGTCTTCCCACCCCCGCACAGTTGATTAGGTCAAATTTGGAGTGGGAAATACGAACAAATTTGCCAATCAACCACTGCGCTGAGATGTTGACACGAACCATGAGAAGCGAGGCTGGACTTGAGTCCGCCTCTTGTTTTTATAGTTATTTCGTTTACTTTTAGTATAGCCGTTTAGTTTATTTTTAGTACTAGGCAACGAGTCGCAGGTAGTTGTCTAGTTGATAACTAGACAAGTCATAGATTAAGAAAAGTGTTAGTACAGCAAGATGAGTTAACGAAGTAACAAAAGATAAACTAAGTGACTATATCCGGAGCAGTACTTGTGATAAGGAGTTAGTCTAGCCCTATATAACTTAGCATCATCCAAGAGTAAGAATCATCAGTCTTGTAGCTAGGTGGCTCGTGCGGGTGTTAATGACCTATGATCCAGCCGCCCCTAGCCACCAAGTAGGAAACAACACTAAAATACAAGGAGGTAGTATGCAGATTCGATATGTAAGACCAACGGATCTTAATGAAATCCATACGATTGAACAGGCTAATTTTAGCCCAGAAGAACAGATTGCCAAAAAGGTTCTCGCCTTTTATGTAGAGCATGAGGCAAAGACCTGCCTAGTGATGGAAGATGAAGGGGTCATAGTCGGCTATCTCTTGGCACTTCCGACAGAACATGCTAGGGTGACGGATGACTTGTTTGAAAGGAGCAAGCCACGACCATCAGGATCGCCCTTGCCGTATTTAGCTATCCTTAGCCTTTCGGTGGCGGAGGCCTATAAAAGACAAGGTGTAGGGACCCTGTTGCTGGCAGCGATCAAGGAGCTTGCAGTTCAGGGGGCTTACCAAGGAATTAGTCTAACCTGTAAGGATTATATGATAACTTATTATAGCATGTATCAATTTGAGGATTTGGGCATTTCTGAATCCCAGTTTGGGGGTAAAATATGGTACGATATGTACTGGAAATGTCCCTGATGCAAAAGCTAGGCTTGATTTTGTAGCACTTTTAAGATATAATGGCTTGTAACTGTTTGAAAGGAGCTTTATTGTGACAAAAGATGCACGTGAAAAGGATGGGCAGTCTTCTAGTTTCCGCGATAAAATCTTACGCGAATTAGAAGAGATTAAGGCAACATCTGCTTCAGAAAAAGCTGATTTAAAACTTGATTTTCTTTCTAGCACTTCAGATACTCAATGGTTGGAAGAGGACTTAACAGAAACGGTGCCTCTTTATCGTCCATCACTGATTGAAACGGCTAGCAAAGAGGAAGAATTAGTGGAAGATACGCCTATTTCGCCTAATACGAATAGAAATGCTGAGGATATTCAACCGAATATGCGCCTAAGACGAAGACGAAATCGGAAAACGCAAGATAATTTAGCGAAGCGAATTGTAAAATATGTGATGACAGCTGTTATTCTTTTAATAGTAATCACAGGAATTTCAATCTGCTTCTATATTAAATCAAGTCTGGAGCCAGTAAATGCACGGGCAACAGAAATGGTTCAAGTAGAGATTCCAGAAGGGTCTTCTACAAAGGAGATCGCTCGGATTCTGGAAGAACATCACTTGATTAAAAATGCAACGGTTTTCAATTATTACTCAAAATTAAAAAGCTATAATCATTTCCAAAGTGGATTTTATAATTTGAGCCAGTCCATGTCTGTGGATCGATTGGCCAAGGCTCTGCAAGAAAGTGGAACTGCAACCGCACAAGAACCTATTGCAGGAAAAGTATTGATTGTAGAAGGCTATACGATCAAACAAATCGCTCAGGCAGTAACAGATAATGTTCATACATCAGATAAGGAAGATAAAACCCCATTCACAGCGGAAGCCTTTCTTGAAACTGTTCAAAATGAAGCATTTATCGAGCGAATGGTAGCAGCTTATCCAAAATTATTGGGAAGTTTGCCGGCTGCAGATAGTGGTGTCAAATACCGTTTGGAAGGCTACCTATTCCCAGCGACCTACGATTACTCGACAGAGACAACGATGGAAGGCTTGGTCGAGCAGATGCTAGCAGCTATGGATAGTCGTCTCCAGCCTTACTATGAACAATTGGCAGCTAAAGGCCTTGATGTCAACCAACTCTTGACCTTGGCATCGCTGGTTGAAAAAGAAGGCTCTACTGATGAAGACAGACGCAACATCGCTAGCGTATTTTTCAATCGCCTCAATATCGGCATGCCGCTCCAATCCAATATTGCGATTTTATATGCCATGGATAAATTGGGGGAAGAGACGACTTTGAAAGAAGATGCGACGATTGATACGAATATTGATTCTCCTTACAATATCTATGTGAATGCTGGCTTGATGCCTGGTCCGGTAGCTAGTCCAAGTCTTTCTGCTATTGAAGCGACTTTCTCTTCAAATAAAACGGGTTATTATTATTTTGTAGCAGATGTAACGACAGGTGCGGTTTACTTTGCGGCAACAGGTGAAGAGCATAACCAAAACGTTGAAAAGTATGTCAATAGTAAGATAAACAATTAGAGCAATTGCTCGGATAAAATTATGTGGTTTTCCGCATAATTTTGTTTTCATGAAAGAATTTTAATACAAAGGAAGAAAAAAAGAAGATGGCTGAAAAAACATATCCAATGACGATTGACGAAAAGGAAAAATTGGAAAAAGAATTAGAAGAGTTAAAGCTCGTTCGTCGTCCTGAAATTGTCGAGCGTATCAAGATTGCTCGCTCTTACGGAGATTTGTCAGAGAACTCGGAATACGAAGCAGCAAAAGATGAGCAAGCCTTTGTTGAAGGTCAAATCTCTATGATTGAGACCAAGATTCGCTATGCAGAGATTGTCAATAGTGACGCAGTAGCAGCGGATGAAGTGGCGATTGGGAAAACAGTGACCATCCAAGAAGTTGGTGAGACAGAAGAGGAAGTCTATCTCATTGTAGGAGCTGCAGGAGCAGATGCCTTTGCCAATAAAGTCTCAAATGAAAGTCCAATTGGTCAGGCCCTAATCGGTAAGAAGACCGGCGATGTGGTGACTGTTCAAACCCCAGTTGGTAGCTATGATGTGAAGATTTTAAAGGTTGAAAAAACGAAATAGCAGCAGTTATAGCCGTTTAGTTTATTTTTAGTACTAAGCAACGAGTCGCAGGTAGAACTGAAGTTCAGCAAGGCGAGTTAACAACGTCAGAATTTGATTTTCGTTGAGTATGACAAAAAGAAAACGACCAATTTCCTGTTTGATACAGAGAATTGGTCGTTTCATTTTTTAGTCCATTGGCGCTAATAGCCAAGAATTTTACAGCTAATCAGGTCGCCCTAACGCGAACGTTGCTTGCCAGCATTCCGGTTTTTCTTTTTTGATGATGAGGTAATCGCAGTATCCATAGTTGGTGTTTCGGTTTTGACACGAGTGCTTGTGTGGAGTGGTTTAGGAGGATTTTGTTCAAATTCTTCTGCAACTTGTCTGCGAAGTTTTGGCTTAAGGAAGAAGTTGGTAATCACTTGCTGAATGATTCCGATAATTCCACCGACAACCCAGTAGAGGGTCACACCAGCTGGAGAACTCCATGATAAGAAGACAATCATGAGTGGGTTCATGAGCATCATTGTTTTCATCTGTTGTTTTTGTTCGTCCTCCATGCCGACCTGCATGAGAAGTGACTGGAAGAAGTAGAGGACACCAGCTACGGCTGTAAGAATCAGACTTGATTTTCCAAGTGCAATCCCCATAAAGCTAGCATCTGCAATTCCCTCTGTATAGCGTGCTGCATAAAAGAGGGCGGAGAAGAAAGGCATTTGGATGAGGAGAGGAAGGCATCCCATGCCACCAAATATGCTGACACCGTACTCTTTTTGGGTAGCAAAAAGTTCTTGCTGGGCAGCCAGCTGTTCTTCTTGCGAGCTAGCATTTTTCATGCGCTCTTGGATAGGAGCAAGAATCGGTTTGAGGTAGTGCATTTTCTCGGATTGATAGGTAGCTTTCCAAGATTGGTAAATACCGAGTGGCAAGATGAGCAGGCGGACGCAAATGGTTACGACGATAATAGCGACTCCAAATCCGAGCCCTTGGTTTTCAGCAAAGAACTGGATGACATTTCCCATCGGCTCGACAAGGAGTTTATAGACCCAGCCCTCTCCAGTCGGAACGCCATTTTTGGTCTTTACACAACCAGATAGGAAGAAGAGCATAGATAGGACAAGTCCTGACAATACAATACGGTTTGATTTTTTCACTTTATCATTTCCTTTTTTACATGATACACTCTATTCTACTTGTTTTGGAGAAAATATACAAGTCTTTAATGCCACTGTTTGACCTGAAAATCCTTAAAGTTTTCAAAGTTTGCAAGGGTCACATCCAGATAGCTTACCTTAGACATGCACGAGGGATTTTTACGGATTTCCTGAATGAATTGACTGAGCTTAGCTGGCTTGTCTGATTGGGCAAGAATTGTGACAGTTCCGTCCTCATTATTCCAGACTCGACCATAGATGTCTCCGATTTCTACTGCTAGATATTGGACAGCCCAGCGAAAGCCAACTCCTTGTACCCGACCAGAAGCGATCATTTTTACCTTTTGCATGTGTTTCTCCTTTTGACAAGTTCCTTACTTTATTATATCATTGTTTGGTAATGAAAGAAAATGAGGGAGTTGCATGGAGACGATTCGTTCCAAGTCTAATCGGCTGATTAAGGAAACCAAAAAATTACACCAAAAGAAGTACCGCAAGCAGTCCTACCTAATTGAGGGCTGGCATTTGTTTGAAGAGGCATGTCGGGCCAAAGCTGATATTGAGCGGGTCTTTGTCTTAGAGGAATACCGTGAAAAGGTAACGGAAGATGTTTGTAAGGTGGTGGTCAGTCCAGAAATTTTACAGGAGCTAGCCGATAGTCAGACTCCGCAGGGCATTGTTGCCCAAGTCTCCCTACCAAGTGCTAGAATGCCCGAACAGTTCAGAGGGAAGTATTTGGTCCTAGAAGATGTCCAGGATCCGGGAAATGTTGGAACCATGATTCGAACGGCAGACGCGGCAGGCTACGACGCGGTCTTTATCTCGGATAAGTCCGCAGACATCTACAACCTGAAAACCCTGCGTGCAATGCAGGGGAGTCATTTTCATTTACCAGTTTACCGAGTTGCCATTGAAGAGCTGCTTACCCAGCTCAAAGATCATGGGGTACAGGTATTAGCGACCACCCTATCTGCCAAGTCTAGGGATTATAAGGCAGTTGATGTAGCAAGGTCGTTTGCTATTGTCATGGGCAATGAAGGGCAGGGAATTTCACCAGTGGTTGAAGCTCAAGCAGATGACTTAGTGCATATTAACATGCCAGGACAGGCAGAGAGTTTGAATGTAGCAGTGGCAGCAGGGATTCTTCTCTTTAGCTTTATTTAAGCTAGAATTTATAGACTATGGTATAATAGAAAGTGAGGTGATAGCATGACAGTCTATACAGAAGATGAAGAGTATATGACCTATGTTGGGCATCTGATAGAAATGCCCAAGGTACAAAAACTCGGGACAATCCCTCACCATTATTATTCGACCCGTTTGGAGCATTCGATTCATGTATCCTATACCAGCTATAAGATTGCAAAGAAACTAGGATGGGATGCCAAATCAACGGCGCGTGGTGGTCTCTTGCATGATTTGTTTTATTATGATTGGCGTGAGACCAAGTTTAAAAAGAGCCATGCTTGGATTCATCCACGGATTGCAAAACGCAATGCCCAGAAGTTGACTGATTTAAACAAGGTCGAAGAAGATATTATTGTCAAGCACATGTTCGGAGCCACCATTGCACCACCGCGCTACAAGGAGGCATGGATTGTGACCTTTGTCGATAAGTAATGGGCTGTGAAAGAAGCGACGCTTCCTTTACAGAAAATGTGGAAACAAGGCAGTTTTCATTTTCACTAATATCGTAATTCATTTAGAGGAGGATTGAAATGAATCAAGAACCTTATATTATCAATCAAGTGGATAATACCGCTTTGAACCGTTTCCTTGGTAAAATTTATGGCTTTGTGGCAGCAGGCATTGGCATTTCTGCTCTGGTCTCTTATCTGTCGCTGACAGTTTTTAGAGATATTACCTTTAACTTGTTGCTAGGAGGTTCCTTTGTCATCTGGCTGATTTTGCTGGCTGAAATCGGACTTGTTTTTGTGGCTTCGCGTATGGCAGCTCAAAATAGCCCTCTGGCCTTGCCCATGTTTTTAGCTTATTCGGTCATGAATGGCTTTACCATTAGCATTGTCTTACTCGCCTACACGGGCGAAACTGTCCTAACAGCCTTTTTGACAGCTTCTTTGATGTTTGTCGTGATGGCGGTGATCGGGCTGACAACCAAGAGAAATCTTTCAGGTATGGGGCAGGCACTCTATGCGGCCTTGTTTGGAGTGATTATTGCAACGGTTGTCAATATCTTTCTTGCTAGTTCAGGCATGAGCTTTATCATTTCGATTATTTCCGTTTTGATTTTTTCAGGCTTGATTACCTATGATAACCAGCGCATTCGCCATGTCTTTGAAGAAACCAATGGTGAAGTAGGTCAGGGATGGGTCATTGCAATGGCACTGTCTCTCTATCTTGACTTTATCAATCTCTTCTTGCATCTGTTGCGCATCTTTGGTTCAAGAGATTAGGAAGAACCTCTACCTATATACAGAGAAGATTGCCTAGAGGGCGGTCTTCTTTTTTTGTCGTAGCTGTTACGAGCTTGCTTGTTGTATAGATAAGGGTGCGCTTTGAATTTTTATAGTCATTTAGTTTATATTTTTATTACTTCGTTAACTCGTCTTGTATAATTGAACTCGGGCTACGAGCTGTGCAAAAAAGAGCGATACCTGTTTCAGTTTTAGCTGATGATGGTTCTTTAGGAAATAGGCTGAAAACCCCCACTGGAGCTTTTCACTCGTCAAAACTCCTATTTTTGCTTTGCTCGCTTCAACAGTCTAGGAATAGACTGTTGAAGGTTGGAAATAGAACGAGCGAAGCTCGTGTCAAACAGTCTAGGAATAGACTGTGGGAGGTTGGAGATAAAACGAGCAGTGCTCGTGTCAAACAGTCTGGGAATAGACTGTTGAAGGTTGGAAATAGAACGAGTGAAGCTCGTGTCAAACAGTCTAGGAATAGACTGTTGAAGGTTGGAAATAGAACGAGTGAAGCTCGTGTCAAACAGTCTAGGAATAGACTGTTGAAGGCTGGAGATAGAACGAGTGAAACTCGTATCAAGTGTGGCTCCCTTTAGGGATAAACATTCCTAGCTCTAAAGGTATAGCATACTTTAGAGGCGGAAGATAGAAGTTTGCGAAGCAAACTCTCACTGGCTTCTTCGTCATGTTTCCTAATTTTCAGTCGGTTTTTTAACGGCTTCACATCTTAACTGAACACGTGCTAAACCTCGGAAATAGAGGTTTGCGAAGCAAACTCTCATCTAAAAGTTCTGCGTCAGTCTCCTATTTTTCGGTCGCTTTTTTAACACCCTTTGTATCTTAATGCCCTCCTATCAGCAGGAAAAATGTCACTTTTTTTCAATAAAAATTGAAATCGTTTTCTAATTTGTGGTATACTAAGACTATATAAAGAGACTAGGAGGTTTATATATGGCAGTGAAAGATTTTATGACGCGAAAGGTTGTCTATATTTCACCGGATACGACGATTGCGCATGCAGCTGAATTGATGCGTGAGCAGATGATTCACCGTTTACCTGTTATTGAAAATGACAAATTGGTTGGTCTTGTGACAGAGGGAACGATTGCAGAAGCCAGCCCTTCAAAGGCGACTAGTCTATCGATTTATGAGATGAATTATCTGTTGAATAAAACCAAGGTTCGTGATGTGATGATTCGTGATGTCATTACGGTATCCAGATTCGCCAGCCTAGAAGATGCCGTCTATCTGATGTACAAAAACAAGGTCGGTATTTTGCCTGTCGTGGACAATGACCAAATGGCAGGAGTTATCACGGATCGTGATGTTTTTGCAGCCTTCCTCCATGTATCTGGTTATGGTGAAGCGGGAGTGCGCGTGCGTTTCCTCGTAGAAAATAAGGCTGGGGAACTCGAAAAGATCATCAGATTGATTTCAGAACAGGGCTACAATATTATCAGCACGGTTCAGATTGCAGATAAATCAGGTAACGTAGTCATTGAAGTGCAGATTGAAGGCAGGGTGGACAGCCAGCAAGTGGCAGCTATGTTTGAACAGGCAGGTATCAAAGTGGACAGTATGCTACCTACTGAAACCAAAAAAATATAAGTTCATGCTCTTTAAAAATCAAACGGATAGCTTGTTGATTTTTCGTGAATATCAAGAAAAGTTTATAAATAAGAAAAGGCTTAAATCCCATTCCTAAGAATGATGGTTTTAAGCCTTTTTGTCAGCGAGTTGTAGCTCAAGTTCATACTCCTATAAAAATCAAAATCTGACTAGGCAACGAAACCGCAGGTAGAACTGAAGTTCAGCAAGGTGAATTAACGACGTCAGATTTTGATTTTTGACGAGTATCAACGCCATTGAGCCTCTGGATACCCGTTCATTTTGCCATTCCAAGAGTATTATTTTTCAAAAGGTTGTTTGTTGCTATCCAGCGTAAATCCTTCTCCCAGAACTTCATGGGCATCAGTAATGGTGATAAAGGCGTGGGGGTCGATCCGGTGAATCAGGTCTTTCATTTCTTGTAGCTGGCTCTTATAGATGACAGAGTAAACCATATCAATTTCTTTCCTGCTATAAAAGCCTTGAGCCTTGATCAGGGTGATACCGCGTTCGATCTGTTCATCAATGGCTTGAGCCAGTTCCTGTGATTTTTCAGAAACGATCATGACACCCTTACTGCCATAGTTTCCATCACTGATAAAGTCAATCACACGAGAGACAATGGTAACCATCATCAAGGTGTAGAGTACATTGCGAAGATCGTGAAAGACTAAAATCGTCAGTGTCAGCACCAACACATCAATGGCTAAAATGATTTGTCCAATCGTAAAAGAAGTGTATTTGTGGCCAATTCGCGCGAGAATATCACTTCCCCCGGTTGTGCCTCCAGCCCTGAAGATGATTCCGAGACCTGCTCCCATAAGGATACCACCGAGGATAGATACTAAGACCAGATCTCCTTCTAATGGGACGCGAATAGGAATGCGTTCAAAGAGAGCTAGCCAGGTGGTCACCCCTACGGTACCGACAATGCTATAATAGAGTGTCCGTTTGCCCAAAATTTTCCAGCCAAGGATAAACAAGGGAATATTGATAAGGATATTCATTATCCACGGTTGGATGCGAAATAGGTAGTAGATAATCAGATTGATCCCTGTTGCGCCGCCCTCATAGAGGTGGTTTGGGATGATGAGGTAATTGAGTCCAAAAGAAAAAAGTCCAGCACCCAGTATAATAAAAAATAGATTCTTAAATCGTAGCATTCCCCTGCCCCTTCCGGTTTGTCTACTCTTATTTTAGCAGATTTAAAAGGGATATACAAGACAAATAAAAAGTGCTTTTTCTCCGCTTTTTTGGTAGAATAAAATGAACTACACTCAAGGAAAAGAATCAGATGATTTTCAAAGAGTATCATAAATAGGGGATTTGTATGACACAAGGAATATTTATCACATTTGAAGGGCCAGATGGTGCAGGAAAGACGACGGTTTTACAAGAATTGCTCCCTCGCTTGACAGCACTAGGAAAGCAAGTCACAACGACTCGTGAACCGGGGGGAGTGGCGATTGCAGAAGATATCCGATCCGTCATCTTAAATCCTCAAAATACGGCGATGGATGACAAGACGGAGTTGCTACTTTATATTGCAGCACGGCGCCAGCATTTGAAAGAACGGATCCTCCCAGCCTTGGAAAGCGGACAATTGCTCTTGGTCGATCGCTTTATCGATTCTTCTGTCGCCTATCAAGGATTTGGTAGGGGCTTAGACATTGAAGCGATTGAGTGGCTAAATCAGTATGCGACAGATGGATTGAAGCCAGATTTGACGCTCTATTTTGATATTGATGTCGAAGAAGGCTTGGCACGGATTGCTCGCAATGCTGATCGGGATATCGATAGGCTCGATATGGAGGCCCTTGATATGCACGAGCGTGTGCGGGCGGGGTATTTGGCACTTTTGGATAAGGAATCAGAGCGGATTGTTAAAATTGATGCTTCTAAGACCTTGGAGGAAGTGGTGGAGGCTGCCTTTACTGCCATTTGCGACCGCTTTTTTAAATAAAGATGAAAAAAGAAGAATTACAGGGGATACAGCCCCACGTTTACCAGTATTTTCAGAATGTGTTGCAACAAGGACGCTTGGCACATGCCTATCTTTTTTCGGGTGATTTTGCTAGTTTTGAGATGGCAATCTTTCTTAGTCAGGCGATTTTTTGTGAGAATAAAGTAGCGGAAATTCCTTGTGGACAATGCCGTTCCTGTCGGCTGATTGAGCAGGGGGAGTTCGCAGATGTGAGTCTTGTCAGCCCTCAAGGCAATACCATTAAGACGGAGACCATTCGCAATTTGGTCAAGCAGTTTTCCCAGTCGGGTTTTGAATCGAATCGGCAGGTTTTTATCATTCGTGACGCAGAGAAGATGCATCCCAATGCAGCCAATTCTTTGTTAAAAGTCATTGAGGAACCTCAGAGCGACATTCGTATCTTTTTATTGACCAACCAAGAACACGCTGTCCTAGCAACGATTAAAAGTCGCGTTCAGATTGTGAGCTTTCCCAAAAATCTACCCGTTTTGGAGCGCATGTTGGAAGAAAAAGGCTTATTAAAAACGCAGGCTCAGTTGATTGCCCGCCTCGTTGCAAGCATTGAAGAAGCCCAGCAATTAGCCGTTCAGAAATCCTTTTTAGAATTGATAACTGTGGCGAAAAAGTGGCTGGATGTGCTGTTCAAACAGCCCAATAAGGCATACTTACAAGTGGGAAGTTTGGTTCGTTTAGCAGATGAAAAGGCAGATCAAGCTCGCTTGTTTGAGCTGCTCACCCTCTTATTGGCAGAGCGGATGACGGAGCCTACCGTTTTGACCTATTTGGAGAACTTGCAGTTGGCTCACCACCAATGGCAGAGTAATGTCAGTCTACAAAATGCCTTGGAATACTGGCTATTATTAACAGAAAAACAAGTGAAGTGACTGTTAATACATAAATGGGGTACGCTTTGAGTTTTTAACAGGCTTTGTATCTTAAATAATTGAACTCGGGCTACGAGCTGTGCAAAAAAGAGACATAACTGTTTCAGCTTCAGCTGATTACAGGTATGGCTACCTTTAGGTATAAATCTTCCTAGCTCCAAAGGTATGGGATACCTTTGGAGGCGGGAAATAGAAG
>NZ_MSJL01000013.1 GCF_001921825.1 Streptococcus acidominimus | reverse complement strand
TTGCGTGGACGACCTCCTTGACGATGTTGACGTTGGTAAGCTACATTGAGACAGGTAAGCATTTCTTGAAAGGTCTCTTTTTGAACACCTATGAGAAGTTTGAAGTTCTCTGAACTGAGTTTTTGAGATTTTTCATACATTGTTTCCATACAAATAGTATATCACATTTGGTTACCGAACAAGTCTAATGAAATTTTCAGCTTTTTTTCATGTTTCTTAGCTAAACTATCTTTATCAATGATAAAGGAGTGACAGATGAAGACAAAAATTGTACAAAAGCAGTTTAGGCGTAAGGAATCAAAGTATATTGTGGACAAGGCGGTATTTGCTCAATTAGAGACGGAATTGAAAGTGTATATGGTGGCAGATGAATATGCCAATTCTACTATTACCAATATCTACTTTGATAATGAGAATTTTGAGATGATCCAAGATGCGATCGACAAGAAATATGGTCGGGAAAAGGTGAGAATGCGGGTCTATGATGCCCAGCCAAGTAAAAATAGTCAAGCCTTTTTAGAAATTAAGAAGAAAGAAAATAAAATTGGCTTCAAGTATCGTCTGACCTCAACGCCACTGGCGGTTATGGAGTATGTAGAAAAAGGTTTGGCTGATCAGACAATGGCTGATGAAAAAGTGATGTCTGAATTGGCAACATTGAAGAAGCGTTACGGCTCGATCAAACCTAAGATGTATATCTACTATGACCGTGTGTCTTTTAAAGGCAAGGAAGATCAGAAGGTGCGCGTGACTGTGGATCAAAATCTGCTTTATCGGGCTGACCATATTGATGTGGAGAGGGGAAGATTTGGCAAGGCTCTGCTGGATCCAGATAAGGTTATCATCGAAATCAAGGTAGCCGAGGAGCAACCCACATGGCTAGTGGACTTGCTTGAAAAATACCAGATTCAAAAGCAGTCTTTTTCAAAATATGGCAATGCCTATCGGTTGGCGAGCCTAAGTAGGGGAGGTGAGCAGCATGCAAACGCAGCTATTTAGCAGTATTTTTACCAGTGGTACAGCCAATGTTAGTATCGCCCAACTCGGATTGAGCTTGGCTGTCAGTCTCATGCTGGGCATAGGATTAGCTTGGATTTACAAGTATAAAGCCAGCTATACCAAGGAATTTGTCGTAACCCTGACCTTGCTCCCTAGTCTGATTGCGGTGATTATCTTCTTAACCAATGGGAGTTTAGGGACTAGCGTTGCAGTAGCAGGAACGTTTAGCCTCATTCGTTTTCGATCAGCAGCTGGGACTTCCAAGGAGCTTCTAGCAGTCTTTATGGCGACAGCGATTGGACTGGCGACAGGTATGGGGCACTTGGTGCTTGCGCTGCTAGTCACTATTATCTTAGGGGTGATGGTCTTGATCTTAGAACACACTCGCTTCGCCCAAGTGAACCAAAATCGTCGCTATCTGTTAGTCAGTGTTGCAACAGACTTTGATTACCAAGAATTTTTTGAGCATCAATTTGGCAAGGCTTGTCAGGAGCTAGCCTTGCTCTCTATCCACTATAAGTCTAAAAAGGGCATTTTAGACTTGGAATATGAGCTACTCTTGGATCGCAAAATAAGCGATCAGCAGTTGATGGATCGCTTACTTGCAGCAAATCCTGTCTCGGTCAGCCTTCATAAGCAGGCTCCTAAGAAGAAGTACCTATAATATTATAAAAATGAAATTTTCCCAGTTTTGATATTAGTATGCAAAAAAATGAGAGTGGAAAAATCGCTCACTCCTAAGAGTTTGATTTTTCCTACTCCCTACATTATTAAGCTCATAAAAAAATGCTCCACTGGAGCATTACTCGCTTTTATGTTTCTAGACTCGTGAAAAAATGCTCCACTGGAGCATTTTTTTAATGTGCGACGCGGCGGCGCGCTGCTTTTTTACGATTTTCTTCGATGAACGCTTCTTTCTTTTCTTCAGGTTCGATAATTGTTTTATGAATAGTAAAAATCGCACCTGCGGCAAGAGCAACTGTGCTAGCAACTCCTGTCAAGAAACCTTTTCCAAAACCTTTAGCCATAGTTGTTTCTCCTTTACTTGTGTTATAATAGATTGTAGCGAAAAAACAAGAAATTTTCAAGGAAAAAGATGAAAACGAAGATAGTAGTAGTGGTAGGCCCGACTGCGGTGGGGAAAACTGCCTTAGGAATTGAGCTTGCTAGACGCTTTAATGGTGAGATTATCAGTGGCGATAGCCAGCAGGTTTACAGGCAGTTGGATATTGGAACAGCCAAGGCAAACAAGGAAGAGCAGGCTCTTGCCCCCCACCATTTGATTGATGTCCGTGATGTGACCGAGGGGTACTCTGCTTTTGATTTTGTGGTAGAAGCCAATAAGCGTATTGAGGAGATTGCCAATCGGGGCAAGTTACCGATTATCGTAGGGGGGACAGGGCTTTATATTCAAAGTCTGCTCGAGGGCTATCATCTGGGTGGTCAGGTAGCACATGAAGAGATTCTCGCCTACCGTAAGGATTTAGACAGCTTATCAGACGAGGACTTATTTGGGAAAATAGCAGAGCTAGGGATTGAGATTCCCCAAATCAACCGTCGCCGTGCCATGAGACAGCTAGAGTTGGCACATCTAGGTCAAGAGTTAGAAAATCAAGAACCGCCTTATGAAGCCCTGCTGATTGGCTTGTCAGATGAGCGGCCTATCTTATATGAGCGCATCAACCAGCGAGTAGATCAGATGCTGGAAGCGGGCTTGCTAGTAGAGGCTAGGTGGCTCTATGAAGCGCACCCGAAAGCTCAAGCCAGCCTAGGGATCGGCTACAAGGAATTTTTCCCCTATTTTGCTGGGGAGGTTAGCCTTGAAGAAGCTGTCGATAAGGTCAAGCAAAATACTAGGCGCTTTGCTAAGCGCCAGTTGACTTGGTTTCGCAACCGGATGCAGGTGGCATTTGATAGGGTATCTGAAGCCGGTGTGAAAGACAGGATCTACCAACGAGTAGCGGAATTTTTAGAGGAAACACATGATTGAAACGAAAAAAGAAGAAGAGCGTGTCTTGCTGATTGGGGTAGAATTGCAACAGACAGAGAACTTTGCCATGTCAATGGAAGAGTTGGCTAGCCTTGCCAAAACTGCTGGGGCAGTGGTCAAGGGCTCCTATACCCAGAAACGAGAAAGGTATGACAGCAAGACCTTTGTAGGCTCTGGTAAATTAGAAGAAATCAAGCTCATGGTCGAGGCTGACGGTATCGATACAGTCCTTGTCAATAATCGCTTGACACCGCGTCAGAATGTGAATTTAGAAGAGATTCTGGGGATCAAAGTCATTGACCGTATGCAGCTGATTTTAGACATCTTTGCTATGCGGGCGCGAAGCCATGAGGGAAAATTACAGGTGCATCTGGCGCAGTTGAAATATATGTTGCCGCGCTTAATCGGACAAGGGATCATGCTTAGCCGTCAGGCAGGCGGAATCGGATCTCGGGGACCGGGAGAAAGCCAGCTCGAACTCAACCGTCGGAGTATTCGTAACCAGATTGCCGATATTGAACGCCAGCTGAAAGTCGTGGAGAAAAATCGTGCAACCGTGCGGGAGCGTAGACTACAATCGGGCATTTTTAAAATCGGTCTGATCGGCTATACCAATGCAGGCAAGTCTACGATCATGAATGCTCTGACGGACAAGCGCCAGTACGAAGCAGATGAATTATTTGCAACCTTGGACGCGACGACTAAGCAGGTTCAGCTATCCGATACCTTTCAGGTGACGGTGACCGATACGGTTGGATTTATCCAAGATCTACCAACAGAGCTGATTTCAGCCTTTAAATCCACCCTCGAAGAGTCCATGAACGTGGACTTGTTGCTCCATGTCATCGACGCTTCTGATCCTCATCACGCAGAGCAGGAAGAGGTGGTCTTGAGCATTTTGCAAGAGTTGGAGATGGAGGACATTCCCCGCCTAGCCCTTTATAATAAATTAGATAAGACAGACGACCGCTTTACACCGAGCCAATTTCCTCACGTTATGTTGTCTGCTAAAGACGAGAATGCCAAGTCCCATATCCAGATGATGATCTTAGCCAAGATCAAAACCCTGTTTGAACCTTTTGAGATTCGCATTCCCTTGAAAGACAACTATAAGATTCATGACCTTGGACGAGTGTCCTTGATCGATCAGCGCTTCTATGAGGAAGATGTCGAAATCATCAAGGGCTACATCGCCAAGGAACACAAGTGGAAATTAGAGGAGTTTGAAAATGGACTACATTGATTTAGCCTTGAAATACGGCGGTTTTACCAGTCTTGATCGCCTATACCTAACAGGGCAATTGAGGGGCTTGACGGATAGCCAAAAGCTGGCCTTTATTACGCCTCCTCCGTCAGTTATCAATGCCTATTTTGCAGAAATCTATCAAAAGCAGGGACCGCAGGCTGCGACAGACTATTATCTAGACTTGTCTAAACAGCTCAATCTGTTCATGGAAGCTCCCTCCTTTGAAGAGGAAAGACCCTTTGTCCGCCTCAATCTATCGGGGAAATCCTTTGGCTTTGCCTATCAGAACGAGCAAGAATTGGCGCGTGTATTTGCAGAGAAAGATGAGACAATCACACCTGCTCTCCTCTTTGAGCTTGCCCAGATTTTTCCCCACTACAAGGTCTTTGTCAAGGACGGGGTCATCTGGATGCAGCCCTTGGCGATTGATGAAGAGAGCTTTGCAGTCCTTGAAAGCAACTATCTTTTGACAGAGCTTGCCCAAAGTGCAGATTGGGTGCGGATTTCAGGTTTGAATCAAGACGAAGTTGTAGAGGTCGCAAGCCACTATCAGGGGCAGACCTACTATGCTTGGTCAGGGCGAGAAGCCCTTATCTATATTCAAAAATAGAAAGAAGTATATGTATATTCAATTTTTAGGAACGGGAGCGGGACAACCCTCCAAATCGCGCAATGTATCCAGTTTGGCGCTGAAGTTATTAGATGAAATCAATGAAGTATGGTTGTTCGATTGCGGGGAGGGAACGCAGAACCGGATTTTAGAAACGAGCATTCGCCCTCGCAAGGTTAGTAAGATTTTCATTACCCACTTACATGGTGATCATATCTTTGGTCTACCGGGCTTTTTATCTAGCCGTTCCTTTCAAGGAAATGAAGAACAGACAGACATTACCATCTATGGACCGACAGGCATTCGTCAGTTCGTCTTGACCAGTTTGAAAGTGTCAGGCTCTCGCCTGCCCTATCGGATTCACTTTCAGGAGTTTGAGGTGGATCAGGTTAGCAAGGTGCTTGAGACAGATAAGTTCACAGTATTTGCGGACAAGCTAGACCATACAATTCCCTGTGTCGGCTACCGTGTCATGCAAAAGGATCTGGAGGGGACGCTTGATGCAGAGGCGCTTCGTAGGGCAGGTGTCCCATTTGGTCCCCTCTTTGGGCGGATTAAAAATGGTGAAAATGTAGTCTTGGAAGATGGGACAGAGATTGTCGCCAGTGACTATATTTCGCCACCACGTCCAGGGAAGATTGTGACCATCTTGGGAGACACGCGCAAGTGTTATGCCAGTGTCCGCCTCGGGGTCAATGCGGATGTGCTGGTGCATGAAGCGACCTATGGGAAAGGGGATGAGCGCATAGCGCGCAAACACGGTCATTCGACCAATATAGAGGCAGCCCTAGTCGCAAAAGATGCAGGGGCTAAGCGCCTGCTACTCAACCATATTAGTCCGCGCTTTTTGTCCAAGGACATCAGCCAGCTTCGCAAAGATGCCAGTGGCATTTTTGAACAGGTTCATATTGTCAAGGATTTAGAAGAGGTGGAAGTGTGAGAACGATTCTGATAACGGGTGCTTCGGGAGGTTTGGTGCAAGCAATGGTACCACTCTTAGCAGATGATTTTCTGATTTTACTGGGACGGGATAAGGAAAAGATAGAGCGCCTCTATGCTGGTCATGCCAATAAGTTGGTCTTGGACACCGATATTCGAGATGAAGTAGCCCTAAAAGAGATGTTGGGGCAGGTGGAAGAGCGCATGGGCAGTATCGATATTTTGGTCAACAATGCGGGCTATGGTCGTTTTGCGGACTTTGCGGATTTTTCGGATCAGGAAGTGCGGGATATGTTTGACATCAACACCTTTGCCTTGATGACCCTGTCCCGCTTGGTCGGGGAGCAGATGCGGAAGCAGCAGAAGGGGCAGATTATCAATATCATCAGCATGGCTGGTCTGATTGCCTCAAGCAAATCCTCGCTCTATTCCGCGACCAAATTTGCAGCCCTTGGTTTTTCCAATGCCCTGCGTTTGGAGCTAGCGGCTTCAAATGTCGTAGTTACCACCGTTAACCCGGGACCAATTGCGACACCTTTCTTTGAACAGGCTGATCCAGACGGTGCTTATTTGAAGTCTGTCAAGGCTTTCTTGTTGCAGCCTGATAGGGTTGCCCGGAAGATCGTTGGAATTATGGGAACCAAGAAAAGAGAGCTCAACCTGCCTTGGACTCTTGCACTTGCCCATAAATGCTATACCCTATTTCCCAATCTAGCCGACTTTCTTGCACGCACGGTTTTCAATTATAAATAAGGTGCTGTATTCTGTGAAAACTTTGATTTATTGGAGATGGAACGAGTGCAACTCGTGTCGAACGCTCTCATATCTTGTTTAACTGAACTCGGGCTAAGAGCTGTGTAAAAAAGATAGATTTCCTCGTGTTCATGGAATACCACGTCAATCTCCTATTTTTACTTTGCTCTTTACGCCCTCGTATCTTAGGTAATTGAGTTCAGCCTAAAACCTTGGAAAATAGATAAACATTCCTAGAAGCTACGCTTCTTCGTCATATTTCCTAATTTTCAGTCGGTTTTTTAACGGCTTCACATCTTAACTGAACACGCCCTAAACTCTGTGCGAAAAAAGAGACATAGCTGTTCCAGTGTTAACTGGTTACAGATATGGCTCCCTTTAGGGATAAATCTTCCTAGGTCCAAAGGTATAGTATACCTTTGGAGGTGGGAAATAGAAGTTTGCGGAGCAAACTCTCTCTAAGGATCTGCGTCGTATTTCCTATTTTCGCTTTGAGTTTTTAACGGGCTTTGTATCTTAGGTAATTGAACTCGGACTAAGAGCTGTGTAAAAAAGATAGATTTCCTCGTGTTCATGGAACACCACGTCAATCTCCTATTTTTACTTTGCTCTTTACGTCCTCTGTATCTTATTTGAGCTACAACTCACTGACAAAGCGCAGTCAAAAGGTTGAGTAAACCCAGATAACATCACAGTAGGCATCTGATTGTAGTTATCACTACAATCTAGTTGCCTTTGTGGGGGTCTCACTACGAAGCGAACCGCTTCTGTTCGGCCGCCTATTTTGTCTAGGAGTTGCTTTACGCTCTCATATCTTGGAATTGAACACGCCCTAAACTCTGTGCGAAAAAGATAAATACTCCTAGAAGCAGTGGCTTCTGCGTCGTATTTCCTATTTTCGCTTTGAGTTTTTAACGGGCTTTGTATCTTAATGAAAGGAGATGTTATGAAAAAGTTATGGAGGTTGATTTATAGTCGGACCTTTATTGTTCTTTTGTTGATTGCGGTGACGGTGGGAGCGATTTTATGGACGGTCACTTCGGCAACGGTGCTGGCTCCCACTCTATTATCTGTATTGCAGATTTTTTCAATCTTAGTGGCTATCTCGGTGATTAACCGCCCGATGAATACCAGCTTTAAATTGACTTGGATTGTCTTTATCATTGGGATTCCGATTTTTGGTGCCCTGTTTTATTTTATCTTACAGTCCAATATCGAAACCAGACGTTACCGAAAGACCTTTAAACGCCAGAGTTTGCTCTTACGCTTATATGGACAGACTTCACCCAAGGTTCTAAATGCACTAGCAGAGCAGGACAAGGATCAGTTGAAGCTAGCGCACTATATGAACCAATATGTTGGCTATGCTCTTCATTCCAATACTGATGCGACCTATTTTTCATCTGGAGAGGCTAAGTTTGAAGCCCTGTTGAATGAATTACGCAAGGCAGAAAGATACATCTTCATGGAGTATTTTATTGTTGACTTTGGCTACATGTGGGACTCTATCCTAGAAATTTTAAAGGAAAAAGCAGCGCAGGGAGTGGAAGTTCGCTTTATGTACGACGGCACCAATTCCCTGACCCTTCTGCCTTATAATTATTATAAAACCTTGAGAAAATACGGTATCAAGGCCAAGGTCTTTTCTCAAATTATCCCTGCCTTATCAACCGTTCAAAACAACCGAGACCATCGAAAGATTGCGGTGATTGACGGGAAAGTAGCCTTTACCGGTGGGGTCAATATTGCGGATGAATACATCAATCGCAAGGAGCGCTTTGGCTACTGGAAAGATGCAGCCATTATGGTCAAGGGAGAGGCTGTTGCTAATTTCACCCTTATGTTTTTGCAGATGTGGAATTTCAATGAAAAGACACAAAATAATGATTTGAAATACCTAAAAGACCACCATGACCAAGAAAAGTCAATCATTGATTCGGAGGGCTTCTTCCTACCTTATGGCGAGAGCCCCTTTGATGGAGATGAAGTGGCAAAGCGGGTCTGTCTCGATATGATTCAGTCAGCGACCAAGTATATCTATATCATGACCCCCTATCTGGTCTTGGATGATGAGATGTTGGATAATTTGACCTATGCAGCCAAGCGAGGGGTGACGGTTCGTCTCTTGCTACCACATATTTATGATAAGCAATCGGCTTATCTAGCGGCACGAACAGACTTTCCGACTTATCTGGAGGCAGGTATTGAAATTTATGAATACACCCCAGGCTTTGTCCATTCAAAGGTCGTCCTTGTCGATGATAAAAAAGCAACGGTCGGCACGGTCAATATGGATTTCCGCAGCTTCTATCTCAATTTTGAATGCGGTCTCTATATTTATAAGCATCGCCAAGTATTAGCGGATATTCACAAGGATTTTGAAGATTCCTTTGCCCAATCCGAACAGATTACACTGCTGAACTTTGCACGCACTTATCCTTGGTATAAGCGATTCGCTGGCGCTCTGATGAAGATTGTCGCACCGCTCTTGTAGAAGAATAAGGCTCCTTTTGCAGGGGCTTTTTCTATGGGGCGATTTTGTTGCCTAGTCAGATTTTGATTTTTATAGGGAGTATGAAGTGTATGCCTGTATGGTTGGTCACTCTTTTTTTTCGAGCTCAATTCTAAAAGATAAATTTAACAGCTATATAGCCGTTTAGTTTATTTTTAGTACTAGGCAACGAGTCGCAGGTAGTACTGGGGGTACAGCAAGACGAGTTAACGAAGTAATAAAAATATAAACTAAATGACTATATCAATAGCTGACGCCGGCCTTTCTTCATGGTATAATGGTAGGCAAATATCATACTCATACTCTGCAAAAATCATTTTTAGTGAGTATCAATTGAACATGACCGAATTTCTGTTCAAAGAGTATAAGGAGAACAATAGTGATACAATCAACTTATGAGTGGACCCTAGTTCCAACGATTTCAGATGAAGGTTTTGCGAAAGTGGCTAAAAAAGAGGGTCTGGATTTGGCTGCTGCCAATTTTCTGTATACACGAGGGATTCAGAATGAAGAGGCTCTCAAGAAATTTTTACAGCCTAGTCTAGAGGACTTGCATGATCCCTATTTGCTACATGGGATGAAAGAGGCAGTGGAGCGGATTCGCCGTGCGATTGAAGTGAATGAGTTAATCTTAGTGTACGGTGATTACGACGCTGACGGCATGACATCAGCCTCCATTGTCAAAGAAGCCCTAGAGGAACTGGGAGCGGAATGCTTGGTCTATCTCCCCAATCGCTTTACAGATGGTTATGGACCCAATCAGTCCGTCTATAAATACTTTATTGAACAGCAAGGCGTGTCCTTGATCGTCACGGTTGATAATGGCGTGGCAGGGCATGAAGCGATTGACTATGCCCAGAGTGTCGGCGTTGATGTCATTGTGACAGACCACCATTCCTTGCCTGAAAGCTTGCCCAATGCCTATACTATCGTTCATCCAGAGCATCCAGACGGAGATTATCCTTTTCCTCATCTGGCAGGGTGCGGTGTTGCTTTTAAGCTGGCTTGTGCCCTATTAGAAGCCGTACAGCCAGAGTGGCTCGATTTGGTAGCGATCGGCACCATTGCGGACATGGTCAGCTTGACTGATGAAAATCGGGTCTTGGTCAAGTATGGTTTGTCCATGCTCAAGCAGACAGAGCGACTTGGCTTGCAGGAGTTGATGAGTTTAGCGGATATTAGCCCGGAAAGTCTGACAGAAGAAACGGTTGGTTTTCAATTGGCACCGCGCTTGAACGCTTTGGGTCGTCTTGATGATCCTAATCCAGCGATTGAATTACTGACAGGATTTGATGAGGAGCAGGCACAGACGATTGCCCAGATGATCGATCAGAAAAATACTGAACGCAAAGACATTGTTCAAGCCATTTATGACCAAGCAACAACCATGATTGACAAGGAAAAACCTGTTCAGGTCTTGGCTAAGGAAGGCTGGAATCCTGGGGTCTTAGGTATCGTGGCAGGGCGCTTGCTAGAAGAGTTGCAACAGCCGATTATCGTTCTCTCTATTGATGAGGGTAGAGCTAAAGGATCTGCCCGTTCGGTTGCCTCTATCGATATTTTTGAAGCCTTGAAAGACCATCAGGATTTGTTTATTGCCTTTGGTGGACATGCAGGCGCTGCGGGAATGACCTTAGAAGTCGATAAGCTGCATCTATTATCGGATACCCTCTCAAGCTATATCTTGGACAATGGCTTGGATCAGGTCAGCAAGGGAGAATTGTTGCTGGATGAAGAATTGGATCTGGAAGAATTGACCCTCGATACCTTGAAATCCTTTGAGAGTTTAGCTCCCTACGGCATGGAACATAAAAAACCTGTCTTTTATATCAAGGATTTTCAGGTCGAATCAGCTCGAACCATGGGGCAGCAAAATGTCCACCTCAAGTTCCGCATTACTAAAGGGCGGGCTGCCTTTGATGTGGTTGCCTTTGGCTTGGGGCATTTGGCACTTGAAATTTCCCAGAGCAAGCACTTGGAGCTGGCTGTCAGTCTATCCGTCAACAAATGGAATGGGCAGACGACCCTGCAATTGATCTTGGTCGACTTACGGGTAGAGGGTGTTCAACTCTATAATCTTCGCAGTAAAAAAGCGAATTTCCCAGCAGGTGTTCTGGTGATTGATGCCAACCAAGACTTACCAGATGTGACTGGTCATCAAGCTATCGGAATTGCAACGGTTCCAGATGATATACAGGTGTTGAAAGGCTTGTTCCAAACCCATGATTTTCAGGCTATCTATTTCAAAAATGAGATTGCTACTCCCTACTACTTGGATGGCTATGGCAGTAGGGAACAATTTGCACGTCTCTACAAGACCATCTATCAGTTCAAAGAATTTGATGTTCGTTACAAATTAAAAGAGCTGGCTAACTATCTCAAGATAAAAGAGCCTCTCTTGATTAAGATGATACACATTTTCCAAGAATTAGGCTTTGTCACGATTACAGATGGCGTCATGACTGTCAATAAGGAAGCAGCAAAACGCGAGATTAGCGAGAGCACCATTTACCAAGAACTGAAAAAGCAGGTAGTCGAGCAAGAACTTATGGCACTCGGCACCGTTCAGGAAATTTATGACTATCTAAGATGTGAAGCCGTTAAAAAAACGACTGAAAATTAGGAAACATGACGAAGAAGCGTAGCTTCTAGGAATGTTTATCTATTTTCCGAGGTTTTAGGCTGAACTCAATTACCTAAGATACGAGGGCGTTAAGTGAGCAAAGCAAAAATAGGAGTTTTGACACGGAGCCTTAGAGAGAGTTTGCTTTCGCAAACTTCTTATTTCCCACCTCCAGAGGTATAGTATACCTCTGGAGCTAGGAAAAACTATCCCTAAAGGGAGCCATATCTGTAACCAGTTAAAACTGGAACAGCTACGTCTCTTTTTTGCACAGCTCGTAGCCCGAGTTCAGTTAAACAAGATACAAAGCCGTCAAGAACTCAAAGCGCACTCCTTTATGTAATAACAGTCACTTCCCTGACTGTTATTACTGTACCTGTAAAGCAGGCATAGCCTGCAACAGCTACGGCAAACTAGGAAACATGACGAGTGAAAAGCTCCAGTGGAGGTTTTCAGCTTACTCCCTAAAGGGAGCCGCAACTGACACGAGTTTCACTCGTCCTATCTCCAACCTTCAACAGTCTATTCCCAGACTGTTGAAGCAACTAAAGTTGCAACAGTTGCGTCTCTTTTTTCCGAGCTTTTAGGCTGAACTCGATTATATAAGACGAGTTAACGAAGTAGTAATTGGGCTCTATAAAAATAGAAACGAAATGACCATAGTTGAAAGTGCTGCTGTATCAAAGCTAATCCAAATGACCGTAAAAACTCTCAAATACTAAAAAATATGATATAATGAAGAGCGTTGCTCATGAAACATCAGAGCATTTCTACCATAGGAATCATTGATGTTTGAGAGTATCCGTAAATATAGAAGAATAAAGCGAGAATACAATGAACTTAAAAGATTATATTGCTTCGATTGAGAATTATCCGCAAGAAGGGATTATCTTCCGTGACATCAGTCCTTTAATGGCTGACGGTAATGCTTATAGCTATGCTGTTCGCGAGATTGTCCAATACGCGACCGATAAGAAAATTGATATGATTGTGGGACCTGAAGCGCGTGGTTTTATCGTGGGGTGTCCAGTTGCCTTTGAACTTGGTATCGGCTTTGCCCCTGTGCGTAAGCCGGGGAAGTTGCCACGCCAAGTGATTTCAGCGGACTATGAAAAAGAATATGGTGTGGACACCCTAACCATGCATTCAGATGCCATTAAGCCTGGTCAACGTGTTTTGATTGTTGATGACTTGCTAGCAACAGGTGGTACGGTCAAGGCGACCATTGAAATGGTCGAACGTTTGGGCGGTATTGTTGCAGGTTGTGCTTTCTTGATTGAATTAGATGATTTGAAAGGTCGCGAAGCAATCGGAGACTACGACTACAAGGTCTTGATGCACTACTAATAGCTTTTGCAAATCAAACAAAGAGTGTGGATAGATTGAGTTTATGTCCTTTGGGGATATTGTGGGCTTTTGATGTCTTTGTATCTTGTATAACTGAACTCGGGCTACAACTCACTGACAAAGCGCAGTCAAAAGGTTGAGTAAACCCAGATAACATCACAGTAGGCATCTGATTGTAGTTATCACTACAATCTAGTTGCCTTTGTGGGGGTCTCACTACGAAGCGAACCGCTTCTGTTCGGCCGCCTATTTTGTCTAGGAGTTGCTCCCACAGTCTAGGAATAGACTGTGGGAGGTGGGAGATAAAACGAGCAGTGCTCGTGTCAAACAGTCTAGGAATAAACTGTGGGAGGTGGGAGATAAAACGAGCAGTGCTCGTGTCAAACAGTCTAGGAATAGACTGTGGGAGGTGGGAGATAAAACGAGCAGTGCTCGTGTCAAACAGTCTAGGAATAGACTGTGGGAGGTGGGAGATAAAACGAGCAGTGCTCGTGTCAAACAGTCTAGGAATAGACTGTGGAAGGTTGGAGATAGAACGAGTGAAACTCGTGTCAAACGCCCTCGTATCTTGGTATAGATTGAAACTATAAGGTTTCCTATTTTTATTCTAATTGAAAGGCGCTTGCTCCTGTTATATAATGTAACAAAGGAGGAGTGACCAATGCCGATTAAGTTAGAAAAATCTTTACCCGCTGTTGAGCAGTTAAAAGCAGAGAATATCTTTGTCATGGACGATGACCGTGCCAGTCATCAGGATATTCGTCCCCTACATATCTTGATTTTAAATCTAATGCCACAAAAGATTGTGACTGAAACGCAGTTGTTGCGCCTCTTAGCCAATACGCCCCTGCAAGTGGAGATTGACTTTCTCTATATGGAAAGCCACTGTTCCAAGACGACCCAGGCGGCACACATGGAAGAGTTTTACCGTACCTTTGGAGAAGTGAAAGATCGCTATTTTGACGGTCTGATTGTCACGGGAGCGCCTGTTGAAAATTTAGCCTTTGAAGAGGTGGATTACTGGGAGGAGTTGCTCGCAGTCTTTAACTGGGCAAAGAGCCATGTCTACTCGACACTCCATATCTGTTGGGGAGCCCAGGCGGGGCTCTACGCTCGCTATGGGATTGAAAAGCATAGCCTGCCGCAGAAGCTGTCAGGTGTCTATCGTCAGGAAGTGCTGGCTGAACGAAATCCCTTGATGCGGGGGTTTGATGATGAATTTCGTGCCCCTCATTCTCGCCATACCGATGTAAGGGCAGTAGACATTGAGCGCTTGGAGAATCTTCAGGTTTTGGCTCAAGGGACAGAGGTAGGTCTATCCATTGTCGCAAGTAGCGACCTTCGTGAAGTTTACAGTTTTGGTCATTTGGAATATGATCGTGACACCCTTGCAAAAGAATATGAACGCGACTGCCTTGCAGGGCTAGATCCTGCTCTTCCAGAGCATTATTTTAAAGGAAATGACCCGACGGCACGTCCAGTTTTGACATGGAATTTGCCCGCAGCTCAATTTTTTACCAACTGGATTAACTATGCCGTCTATCAGGAGACGCCTTATGACTGGAAGACGTTTGAACAATCGGCCTTATCAGCAAGTTTATAAAGAGGAACTATGAATTATTTACAGCAATTTCAGAAAGGCTATCTGGTTCTGCCACCGGATTTGCTCTTTCATTTTAAGGACCTATTTCCCTCAGCTGATGACTATCTTGTCTGGCAATTCTTTTGTTATCAAAATACCAGCAATGTCGAGGGGCTGGCACCCAGCCAGATTGCCCAAGCTTGTGGTAAGACTGTTTCTGAAATCAATCGTTCGATTGAGCAGTTGCAAGAAGCAGGGTTGCTGGATTTTAAAACCATCAATCTATCCGGGGAAATCGAAATGATCTTTGACGCCTCACCTGCCTTGGAAAAATTAGATGCACTCTTGCAGTCTGTAACACCTATACCGGAGACTGAGGCGATTCAGTACGACCTCAAGCAATTGGTGGCAGATTTTGAGGCAGAGCTGGGTCGATTATTGTCTCCGCTTGAAATCGAAGATCTGCAAAAAACATTGAATGATGACCAGACTGCACCAGAAGTAGTGCGGGAAGCCTTGAGAGAAGCTGTATTTAATAATAAGACAAATTGGAAGTATATCCAAGCGATCTTGAGGAATTGGCGCCGTGAGGGGATTACGACGGTCGCACAAGTAGAGGCAAAACGGCTTGAGCGAGAAGGTCAGCAACCTCGGAATATCTCTGTGTCAGCAGATTTCTTAGAAGCTATGGATTATTGGAAAGAGTAGAAGATGAATCAGAAAATTTCAAAACGTCTGGAAATGGTGGCTCAATTTGTGCCACAAGATGCTCGTTTGGTAGATGTAGGGAGTGACCATGCTTATCTCCCTCTTTTTTTGGTAGAAAGGGGTGTCGTTGCCTATGCTATTGCAGGGGAAGTCGTCCAAGGACCCTATCAATCTGCCCTACAAAATGTGCAACAGTCTAGCTATGGCGATCGCATTGATGTCCGTCTAGCAAATGGACTCGCCGCCTTTGAAGAGGCGGATCAGATGACCGTTATTACCATTGCTGGTATGGGAGGACGCTTGATAGCCGACATCTTAGAGTCAGGAAAGGACAAGCTCAAGCAGATCGAGCGCCTCATTTTGCAGCCGAATAATTGCGAAGATGATGTGCGGACATGGCTAGAAGCCAACCATTTCAAATTGGTCGCAGAAAGCATCTTAGAAGAACATGGAAAATTCTATGAGATTCTGGTCGCGGAAGCTGGCAATCAAAGGTTGACAGCGCTGGAAAGACGGTTTGGTTCCTATCTATTACAGGAAGCATCACCTATCTTTCAGCGAAAATGGGGATTAGAAGTAGACAAATTACAGCATGCCCTAGACCAAATTCCTAGGGAACATGGAGTGGAGCGTGCCCGTATTGAGAAAAAAATACAGCAAATCAAGGAGGTGCTAGATGTTAGCAAGTAAAGTCATTGAACGGTACCAGACCTTTTGTTCGCCAAGCCTATCTATGGAAGGTGATGTCTCTGGACTTCAGTTCGGTACCTTAAATAAGGATATCCAAAAAGTCATGGTGGCGCTCGATATTCGGGAAACAACGGTCGCTGAAGCCATTGAGAAAGAGATTGACTTGATCATTGTCAAGCACGCGCCGATTTTCCGACCGATTAGCAATCTGGTGGCAGATGATTTACAGACGAAGATTTACCTAGATCTTATCAAGCATGATATAGCAGTCTACGTCAGTCATACAGATATTGATGTGGTTTCTGATGGCTTGAATGACTGGTTTTGTGAGCTGTTAGGGATTACAGATGTCACCTATCTCCATGAAACGCAGACCGGCCAAGGAATTGGTCGGATTGGAATGGTAGAGGAGCAGACCTTAGAAGAACTTGCTCTCAAGGTCAAGCAAGTCTTTGAACTAGATGCTGTGCGCTTGGTGACTTATGATGATCAGAGCCAACAACTGGTGAAGCATGTTGCCATTTGTGGAGGAAGTGGCGGCAGCTTTTGCAAGGATGCGCTAGGAAAAGGAGCGGATGTCTATATTACAGGAGATATTTACTACCATACTGCTCAAGAAATGTTGACCCAAGGGCTATTGGCTATTGATCCGGGGCATCATATCGAAGTGCTCTTTGTAGAGAAAATCGCCCAAAAATTACAAGAGTGGGCAGAAAAAGAGAACTGGGATATCACCATTGAGACCTCCGGTATCTCCACCAATCCATTTCGTCATCTCTAATCCAGCAAGAGGTGACATTCTTACTGAAAAATGGTAGAATAAAGCAAATACGATTGAAAGGCTTTTGCAACTATGAAAGGTATTATTCTCGCAGGAGGTTCTGGGACACGTCTGTATCCCTTGACCCGTGCAGCATCTAAGCAATTGATGCCTATTTATGATAAACCGATGGTTTACTATCCCCTATCAACCCTAATGTTGGCAGGTATCAAGGATATTTTAATCATCTCTACACCGACAGATCTGCCACGTTTTGAAGAAATGTTAGGTGATGGCTCTGAACTTGGTATTTCACTGTCTTATGCCATTCAGCCAAGCCCAGATGGTCTTGCTCAGGCCTTTATTATTGGGGAAGACTTTATCGGTGATGACTCGGTAGCGCTTATTCTTGGGGACAATATTTACCATGGAAATGGCTTGACCAAGATGCTTCAACGTGCAGCTAGCAAGGAAAAAGGCGCGACGGTCTTTGGCTATCAAGTAAAGGATCCAGAACGTTTTGGTGTGGTCGAGTTTGATGAGGCTATGAACGCTGTCTCTATCGAGGAAAAGCCAGAAATACCGAAGTCAAATGTTGCCGTAACAGGTCTTTACTTCTATGACAATAGCGTGGTAGAAATTGCCAAAAATATTCAGCCCTCCCCTCGTGGTGAACTAGAAATTACGGATGTTAACAAGGCTTACTTGGAACGTGGTGACCTCTCTGTTGAGTTGATGGGACGTGGTTTTGCTTGGCTTGATACAGGGACACATGAGAGCTTGTTAGAAGCAGCCCAGTATATTGAAACCGTACAACGCTTGCAAAATGTCCAAGTGGCAAACCTTGAAGAAATTGCCTATCGCATGGGCTATATTAGCAAGGAGCAAGTCTATGAACTCGCTCAATCATTGAAGAAAAATGAATACGGGCAATACTTGCTCCGTCTGATTGGAGAGGCTTAATGACAGAAAAGTTTTTTGGCAAACCCTTAGCGGTCAGAAAGATTGATGCCATTCCTGGCATGTTGGAATTTGACATTCCGGTTCATGGTGATAATCGCGGCTGGTTTAAAGAAAATTTTCAAAAGGAAAAAATGGTGCCCCTAGGCTTTCCGGAACGTTTTTTTTCAGAAGGAAAATTGCAAAACAACGTCAGCTTTTCCCGCAAGCATGTTTTACGTGGACTACATGCAGAACCTTGGGACAAATACATTTCAGTTGCTGATAGCGGTAAAGTGCTAGGCTCTTGGGTCGACTTGCGTGAGGGTGATAGTTTTGGAAATGTCTACCAAACAGAGATTGACGCAAGCAAGGGAATCTTTGTGCCACGTGGCGTGGCAAATGGTTTTCAAGTCTTGTCCGATACCGTAGCATACAGCTACTTGGTCAATGACTACTGGGCATTGGAATTAAAACCTAAATATGCCTTTGTCAACTATGCAGATCCAAGTTTGGGGATTCAGTGGGAAAATCTTGAGGAAGCAGAGGTATCTGATGCAGATAAACATCATCCAATGCTTCAGGATGTCAAGCCATTAAGAAAAGAGGACTTGTGAGATGTACGATCACTTTTTAGAGATTGCGACGGTATTATAGTTATTTAGTTTGTTTTTAGTACTAGGCAACGAGTCGCAGGTAGTACTGGGGTACAGCAAGACGAGTTAACGAAGTAATAAAAATATAAACTAAATGACTATAAATGAGCTAGGCATCGTCCCTCTACTGATGGGGTCGGTTGGCTTAGAGCAACGATCAGGTCGAAGTTGGTCAGCCCGTGATCTGGATATTCAAGTTCCAAGTGACCCTAGAGGTTGGGAGGCGCCAGATGAGGAGAGGATCTATCGGGCAGATGAATTGATCGCCATGATGGAGCAACTCGGCTATACCTTTGTGGATCGCCATGAGTTTGCCTTTCAAAATGGGGACTGTGTAGTAGAATTTGGAGGTCTCTCTTCGCTCCCAACATTTGCGGGAGTTCCTCTAGAGGAATTAGAAGAAATAATCGATGGTGACGTTCGCTACTATTTGCCTACCTTGGAGCAATATTTAAAGATTTACCAAGCATCCTCTAAAGATAGCTATCGTAATGACAAGAACAATCAAAAAGATTTTGCCAAAATCGCTTACTTGGAAGAAGTCTTGCAAACATGAGTTGATTGGCAATGAAAAAATAGTACTGGAGAAATCATGTCTGAATTTAAAAATATCATCGTTACAGGTGGGGCTGGTTTTATCGGCTCAAACTTTGTACACTATGTCTATAACAACCATCCAGATGTCCATGTGACCGTCTTGGATAAGTTGACCTACGCGGGAAATCGTGCGAATCTTGTGGAGATTCTCGGTGAACGTGTGGAGCTGGTCGTTGGGGATATTGCAGATGCTGAATTAGTGGACAAGCTAGCCGCAAAAGCAGATGCTATTGTTCACTATGCAGCTGAAAGCCACAATGACAACTCGCTCAATGATCCAAGTCCGTTTATCCATACCAACTTTATCGGTACCTATACCCTTTTAGAAGCAGCTCGTAAGTACGATATTCGCTTCCATCATGTTTCAACAGATGAAGTGTATGGAGATCTTCCGCTTCGTGAAGATTTGCCAGGTCATGGGGAAGGGCCAGGTGAGAAATTCACCGCTGAAACCAAGTACAATCCAAGCTCGCCTTATTCATCCACCAAGGCTGCGTCTGACTTGATTGTGAAAGCATGGGTGCGCTCTTTCGGTGTCAGAGCAACCATTTCCAACTGTTCAAATAACTACGGACCTTACCAGCACATTGAAAAATTTATCCCACGCCAGATTACCAATATTTTGAGCGGTATCAAGCCAAAATTATACGGGGAAGGGAAAAATGTTCGCGACTGGATTCACACCAATGACCATTCATCAGGTGTCTGGACCATCTTGACCAAGGGTGAAATCGGAGAAACCTACCTAATCGGTGCAGATGGGGAGAAAAACAACAAGGAAGTCTTAGAACTAATCCTAGAGAAAATGGGGCAAGCTACTGATGCCTATGACCACGTGACAGACCGTGCAGGTCACGACCTGCGCTATGCGATTGATGCAAGCAAACTTCGTGATGAATTGGGCTGGAAACCAGAGTTTACCAACTTTGAAGCAGGCCTAGAAGAAACGATCAAGTGGTACACAGACCACGCAGACTGGTGGCAGGCAGAAAAAGAAGCCGTTGAAGCCAACTATGCCAAGACCCAAAAGGTGATTAAATAAAGAGTAATAAAAGCGGAAGAAGGGGTGAGATACTCCTTAAAAATATTTCTATAGTGGCTTTTAGCTCGAATACAATTCTGACTTCTGTAGGATACAAAGCCTATTAAAAGCTAAAAGTGAAAATAGGAGATTACAGCTGTGTTCACTTGGTTTACTTTTTGATTTTTATTGAGTATTGGCTTCCTACCTACATGTGCAGTGTCTCATCTGAATGGAATATAAACTGATTAGACTAATTAATTGTGGGAAATTTAGAAGATATCTGCTTTTGAAAAAAATAGTTTACTATAGTATAATGAATGTATATCAATTTTAAGGAGTTAACTTAGTGAAATCTTCAGATGTACTCATCATCATTCCAGCTTATAATGAGGAAGGGACGATTGAGCAGGTTGTTGGGAATCTCATTGCCAACTATCCGGAATATGACTATGTCATCATAAATGATGGATCCAAGGATCGGACATCAGAAATTTGCCACCAATGTGGGTTTACGATTATTGACTTGCCTGTGAATTTAGGATTGGCAGGCGCATTTCAAACAGGGCTAAGATATGCCTATGAACATCATTATAAAAAAGCAGTACAATTTGATGCAGACGGTCAACATTTACCAGAATATATTGAGGCACTTGATAGGAAAATGGATGAAGGTTATGATCTGGTTATAGGTTCTCGATTTGTAAAGGAAAAACGTGAAAATTCTTTGCGAATGCTGGGAAATAGCTTAATTAGTGCTGCGATCAAGCTGACAACTGGTAGGACAATCAATGATCCAACCTCGGGAATGCGAATGTTTTCGGAAGGATTGATCAAAGAATTTGCCCTTAATGTCAATTATGGACCAGAACCAGATACAGTATCCTACCTTATTCGCAATGGTGCAAGAGTTGCAGAGGAGCAAGTTTATATGCAGGAACGCCAAGCAGGTGAAAGCTATCTGACGCTCTCTCGCTCGATTCACTATATGACGCACATGTTTGTATCTATCTTGTTGATTCAAAATTTTAGAAAGAGGGGATAAGAGATGACGATTTGGTTTCAGGTAGTATTGGTAGTTGTCTCTGTTTCGACATGTGCCTTTATTTTGAAAAATATCCGTAAATCTCAGGTGCAGATTACAGATGCTATTTTTTGGGTGTTTTTCTCGCTGATTTTACTTATTTTCAGTATTTATCCACAGTTGGCAGAAAGCCTGTCCAGAGCTTTAGGAATAGTTTCATCGGTAAATTTTATCTTTCTGTTTATCATTTTCTTGTTACTAATCAATCAATTTCAATTGACTATCCGATTGTCAAAATTGGATTCAAAATTTAAAGATCTGGTTCAAGTAATAGCGCTACGGAGCAGAATTCATGAAGAAGAGGAGTAGTCCTACGGCTAAGTCTGTCTACATGTGGAATATGCTCGGGAATCTAGCAGCCGCAGGAGTATCAGTCTTGTACCTTCTACTGGTCACACGCCTAACCTCTGATAGGGTTGCAGATCAGTTCAGTCTTGCCATTTCCATTGGAAATTTATGGGTTATCATCGGGCTTTTTCAAGTTCGGAATTATCAAGGAACGGACATCACACAGCGTTATTCCTTTACGCATTACTTTTTTTCCCGCTTGTGGACGATAGGGATTATGCTTGTGACGATTATTCCTTATCTTTATCTCATTCATTATGATCTGTCTGCATTCTCATTATCGCTCTTATTGTTGATTATCTTATATAGAGCAAGTGATGCTTTATCAGATGTATTTCAGGGCTTATTTCAGCAGAATAGTCGGCTAGATATTGCGGGAAAGTCTATGTTTTTCCGCTATGTTTTCAGTGTATTGATTGTATGGATCGGATTGCTACAGACAAAATCCTTAATCCTATCATTAGCAGTATTAGCAGGTTTTAATCTTCTGTTTATTGTATGCTACGATTATCATTATTCGCATCAGTTTGCAACAATTGATTGGAACTATTTCGGAGATAGAAAGTACAGACAAGAAAGTTTTCAGGTTTTGAAGCAGTGCGTCTCCCTATTTGCTTATGGTTTTTTACTAAACCAAATTTTCAATGAGCCTCGATTAGTTATTGCGGCTGGTCTGAGGTCAGGAATGTTAGGAAAAGGTCTGCAGAGAGATTATAGTATTCTCTTTATGCCTGTCTTTTTTATGAGTTTATGTGTCTTGGTAATACGTCCCTTGATTACCAAACTTGCTGTTTTCTGGCAGGAAAGAAATATGGAGTGCTTCAATCAGATTGTCAAAAAAATAGTGCTTGTGTTGAGTGGTATTAGTATTTTTGTGGTTGGTGTAACCTTTCTGATTGGTCCAGAAATCATGACGCTTGTGTTCGGGGTTGATTTGTATTCCTATCGCTTAACCTTAACTCTCCTTGTTTTTTCAGGTTTTCTTTATGCCCTAGCTACCGTTTTTGAAAATATTCTTATTATTTTTCGCCAGCATCCAAGGTTATTTTTTGTTTATATCCCGATGTTTGCATGTTCTAAATGCATCACTTTTGCTCAAGTAATGGAAAAAAAATTACTAGGAGCAGCAGTGAGTTTCATGATGACAATGGTGATTTATGTAGTGGGAACCTATATCATTTTTTACTATTTTAAGAAAAAAGGAGAAAAGAATGGAAAGAGTTTGGTATAGGCATACCTTTGTAATCTGTGCTTATGGGGATAGTCCCTATTTGGAAGAGTGTATACAGTCGCTTCTCCACCAGTCCCTACAATCAAAAATTATCTTGTATACCTCTACTCCTAGTCCACTTATAGAGCAATTATGTCAGCAGTACCACATTCCTTGGTACACTAGCCAAGGCGGAGGGATTGGAAAGGATTGGAATGCAGCCCTGTCTTTTGTAGAGACAGAGTATGCTACGATTGCTCATCAAGATGATTATTATCACAAGGATTATGCAAGATATATCTTTGAGAGTAGTCAGAAGTATCAAGACTCTTTGCTCTTATATTCGGATTATGTGGAGGAAAAGGCTGGTAAAAAAATTAAGAGAACGCTGAATTTGAAGATTAAAAATCTGATGTTACGAGTTTTGTCTGTTTTTCCCAATAGTCCTTTTTGGCGAAAAAGAGTTCTTGCATTCGGAAATGCAATCTGCTGTCCTGCGGTCACCTACCATTTAGCTAGGTTAAAAGGATTTAGATTTGATGAGTCCTTAAAGGGTAATCTGGATTGGGTTGCTTGGTATCAGATTGCCGATTATAAAGGAAGATTTACCTTTATCAATCAAGAACTCATGTGTCACAGAATACATGAAGGTTCAGAAACCTCCAAAACAATCGAAGATAACACTCGGACGGTAGAAGATTTTGAAACCTTGCGCTTGTTTTGGCCAACGTGGTTTGCGAAGTTTCTCATGAAATTCTATATCAAAAGCCAAAAGACGAATCATCAGTAAAAGTCTTTGTAGAGTGATAGAAAGGTATCAGGTTATCTGCTGGACTGAGGAGGTACGAGGATCATAAACTAAAAACAGTGAAAAACTTCAGTATTGTCTGATAGATACTTGAGGCAAACCATTTAGGTGACATAGGGCACTTTGCCATTTTTTCTGGTATAATAAAAGGAGAAATGTAAAAAGGAGTCAATCATGATTTTAATTACAGGAAGTAATGGGCAATTAGGGACGGAGCTACGTTATCTTTTAGATGAACGTGGTCTCGAATACGTTGCAGCAGATGTGGCGGAAATGGATATTACTGATGCTGAAAAAGTAGCAGCCTTTTTCGAAAAAGTAAAACCGACTGTGGTCTATCACTGCGCAGCCTATACAGCGGTGGATATGGCGGAAGACGAAGGAAAAGAGCTGAACTATGCTATCAACGTAACAGGTTCTGAACATATTGCCAAAGCAGCCGAACAATATGGGGCAACCTTGGTCTATATTTCTACTGACTATGTCTTTAACGGAGACTTGCCCCTTGGGCAAGAATGGCAGGTAGATGATCAGCCAGACCCTCAATCAGAATATGGTCGTACCAAGCGCTTGGGGGAAGAAGCAGTGGAAAAATATGCCAGCAAATTCTACACCGTACGTACGGCTTGGGTATTTGGAAACTACGGGAAAAACTTTGTCTTTACCATGCAAAACCTTGCTAAGACCCGTGATACTTTGACCGTTGTCAATGACCAGCATGGTCGTCCAACTTGGACTCGTACCTTGGCGGAATTTATGGTTCATCTGGTCGATAGCCAGCAAGCCTTTGGCTATTACCATTTGTCAAATGATGCCAAAGAAGATACAACTTGGTTTGACTTTGCAAGAGAAATTTTAAAGGATACCGATACCAAGGTAGTACCAGTCGATTCCAGCCAATTTCCAGCCAAGGCCAAACGTCCTTTTAACTCCACCATGAGTCTGGAGAAAGCCAAAGCAACAGGCTTTAGCATTCCAAGCTGGCAGGAGGCACTGGAAGCATTTTACCAACAGGGGAAATAATTTATCTAAGGAGGAAGATAAAATGAAAAAGAATAAGATGATGAAAAATTTATTGCAGGCAGGACTAGTTCTTAGTTTACTAGGAGGAAGCAGTCTTCCCGTTTTCGCTACCTTACCTGTAGCGGCAGAAACGGTTCAGGTCAAGACCTATGAGCTGACAGCTGAAGAAAAGGCAGGGATTCAAGAATATACCCAAGCTAAATTACGGGTCGAGATGCAGGAATTTTATGAAACTGTGCTCAAAGAAATGTTGGATATTGCTCCCGAACTAGCTACTAAGGCTTGGGAGGAAGAAAGTGCGGACATAGAGAAGACTTTAACGCCGGAGCAGTGGGTAGTATTTGAGGGAATTAAACAATCTCTTATCAACAGTATCGCTGGACATTATCACTTCCTATGGACGATGCGAGGTGCAATGGGTGGTTACGGTATTCAGGAAGCTAAGGATACAGTTGCTAAGTATGAGGAAGATGATGAAGCAGCGACACCACCTGAAGTGGAGCTGGCTGCATTAAAGTATATGAAAGAACTTATCTTAGCAGAACTGGCTAAGAACAAGGCGGCTATAGAGGGTTATCAAGAATATGCTGTTGAAGAAGAGAAAAAATTTCAGGCACTCTTTCTTCAAGATACGATTGATATAGAAGCTCTACAGACTCAAATAATCCAATATGGTCAAGCCCTTGCTACGGCCTCTCAGCCAGAGTTTCCTTTTGACTTCACAGGGATTGAGCAGCGAATTGAGGAGTTAACTCGCCAATTGACTCCACAACCTAAAGAAGGAGAGTCAGGCGGATTAGGAACGAATGGATCTGGGAATCTACCTCCAACTCCAGCTGGTCAAGGAGATCCAGGAACTGGTTCAAATGATCAGCCAGGCGGGACAGGAGAAAACAATCCACCTGAGAACAATACTACTGGCAATCAGGTCAGGATTTTACCGAAAACGTCCAGTACTCAAGGGATGATGTTACCAACTCTCGGTCTATTCCTAGTTGGCCTAGTAAGCCTTCTTCTAGCCAAGAGAAAGACAGAAAAAAACTAAGGCTCGCTCAATAACATCAAATAGTGTATAGAGTTCTAAAATCAGTCAAAGTCTAGCTACTTTGGTTGATTTTTTATGATTGTTTCTAGAGAGGAATACTCAATAGGTCAAAAGCAAATAAGAAAGCTAGCCACAGGCTGTGCGGATTTCTCTTTTTACCTCATACTCGTTAAAAATCAAACTCTGCCCCTGTTTATTCGCTTGTTGACATTCAGTTCTACCTGCGGTTTCGTTACCTAATAGATGTTGATTTTTATAGATGCTACTGGTGCTTGAAGAATGAGTTTCAAAATGCGTTCGATGTAAACTCCTATTGAATGCATTTTTGTGCTATAGTCATTTAGTTTATATTTTTATTACTTCGTTAACTCGTCTTGTATAATTGAACTCGGACTACGAGCTGTGCAAAAAAGAGCGATACCTGTTTCAGTTTTAGCTGATGATGGTTCTTTAGGAAATAGGCTGAAAACCTCCACTGGAGCTTTTCACTCGTCAAAACTCCTATTTTTGCTTGGCTCGCTCCCACAGTCTAGGAATAGACTGTGGGAGGTGGGATATAAAACGAGTGAAACTCGTGTCAAACGCCCTTGTATCTTGTATAATTGAACTTGAGCTACAACTCACTGACAAAGCGTAGTCGAAAGGTTAAGTAAATCAAGAAATATCACAGTAGGCATCTGATTGGCGCTTATACGCCAATCTAGTTGCCCTTGTGGGGGCTCACGACGAAGCTAAAGCTTCTGTTCGGCCGCCTATTTTGTCTAGGAGTTGCTTCCACAGTCTATTTCTAGACTGTGGAAGGTTGGAGATAAAACGAGTGAAACTCGTGTCAAACGCTCTCGGATTTTGTGTAATTGAACTCGAGCTAAGCACTGTGTGAAAAAGATAAATTGCCTTGTGTCTTAAGACACGGCGTCAATTTCCTATTTTCACTGTGTGCTTTTAACGCTCTCGTATCTTATAATTGAACACGCCCTAAACTCTGTGCGAAAAAGAGACATAACTGTTTCAGCTTCAGCTGATGATGGTTCTTTAAGAAATAGGCTGAAAACCTCCACTGGAGCTTTTCACTCGTCAGATTTCCTAGTTTGCCGTAGCTGTTACAGGCTATGCCTGCTTTACAGATACGGATACTCTTGAGTGCGCTTTGAGTTTTTTACGGGCTTTGTATCTTGAAATTGAACTCGGACTAAAAGCTCGGAAAATAGATAAACATTCCTAGAAGCTACGCTTCTACGTCATGTTTCCTAATTTTCATTCGCTTTTTTGACGTCCTCGTATCTTAAATTGTACCATTGAGAAAAGTTACACTTTTCTTATCTGTCACTTGTCTAGTTATCAACTAGACAACTACCTGCGACTTTTAACGAAAACTTCGTTTTCTTCATTTCCCATCTCAAACAGTCTCTCCCCAGACTGTTTGAGCTAGTACTAAAATAAACTAAACGGCTATAATGTCAGCGCTTCGCTCCACGTTTTTCTATGATTTTTATCTAATTTATGGTAAAATAATACGATATTACTTTTTAGAGTTTGGGACATTATGAGACACGTTTTTATCATTGGCAGTCGTGGATTGCCAGCTAAGTATGGCGGTTTTGAGACCTTTGTTGAGCAATTGGTGAGCCGTCAAGTCAGCAAGAATATCAAGTACCATGTGGCATGTTTATCAGACCACTCACACCATGAGCATAGCGATTACAAGGGAGTGGACTGCTTTACCATCAATCCTCCTAAGCTAGGACCTGCGCGTGTGATTATCTATGATATGATGGCGATCCGCTATGCCCTTTCTTTGATAAAAAAAGAGCAGTTGGAGAGACCGATTTTCTATGTTTTGGGAAATACAATTGGTACCTTTATTGCACCTTTTGCCAGCCAGATTCGTGCAGCAGGAGGCAGCCTCTTTGTCAATCCGGATGGGCTAGAGTGGAAACGAAGCAAATGGTCTCGTCCTGTCCAGGCCTATCTCAAGTATTCTGAAAAGTTGATGGCTCGCTATGCAGATCTAGTAATAACGGACAATGAAGGGATTGAAGCCTATATTCGCAACTCCTATCCCGGCTCCAAGACCACCTATATTGCTTATGGGACAGATTTATTACCAACAACTTTAGGCAAGGAAAGCCCAGAAGTACGTGCATTTTTTGAGCGTTTTCAGTTAGTGGAAAAGGACTATTACCTAGTTGTAGGGCGATTTGTACCGGAAAATAATTATGCGACAATTATTCGAGAATTTATGGCATCTACGACCTCTAGAAAATTAGTGATCATCTGTAATTACGAGGGATCAGCTTATTTTGAAACCCTGAAAGCTGAGACGAAATTTGACACGGATGCACGGATCTTATTTGTAGGAACAGTCTACCAGCAGGAATTATTAAAATACATTCGCCAAGAAGCACGGGCTTATCTGCATGGTCACGAGGTTGGTGGAACCAATCCAGGTCTGCTGGAGGCCTTAGCTCAGACTGATGAAAATCTGCTTCTAGACGTTGAATTTAACCAAAAAGTTGCAGCTGACACTGCCTACTACTGGACTAAGAAGAAGGGTCATTTAGCCAACTTGCTAAATAGCATTGACGCCCAAGAAGAAAGCCAAGCGCTGGGTCAAGCGGCCAAGAAGCGGATGGAAACTTACTATACATGGGCGCAAATTGTTGGGCAGTATGAGGATTTATTTTTACGATGAAAGTACATATCTTACTCTCCACCTACAATGGTGAACGCTTTTTAAAAGAACAGCTGGATAGTATCTGCCACCAGACCTTTGGTGACTGGACCCTGTTGATTCGCGATGATGGGTCAAGTGACGGAACGCGGCAAATCATTGGCGAGTATTGCCAAAAAGATAGTCGGATTCACTTGATCAATCCTGATGAGACGACAAATCTTGGTGTGATTCGAAGTTTTCATGCCCTCTTGCAATATGGCGCTGCAGACTACTATTTCTTCAGTGACCAAGATGATATTTGGTTAGAGCAGAAATTGGAACTCCAGCTTGCTGCTGCAAAGAACTATCCGAAAGACAAGCCCCTGCTCGTCTATACGGACTTAACAGTCGTAGGGCAGGACTTGACCGTGATGTCTCCAAGCATGATTAAAAGTCAATCGGGTCATGCCAATACCCAATTGGTGCAGGAGTTGACAGAAAATACAGTTACTGGTGGTGTTGCCATGATCAATCATTGTTTGGCTACCTATTGGACTGGTCAAGAAGAACACGACTTACTGATGCACGATTGGTATTTAGCCCTAATTGCCTCAGCACTGGGAAATCTGGTCTACATTGATGAGCCGACAGAACTCTATCGTCAACATGAAGCCAATGTCTTGGGAGCACGCACTCTTAAAAAACGGATGAGACATTGGATTCGTCCCCATGTACTATTTGACAAATATTGGAAATTGATAAAAGCCAGTCAAAGGCAGGCTAAGAACCTCTTAGCGCTCCCCCTAACCGCTAAGGACAGAGCATTGGTAGAGAATTTTGTCTCCATTATGGACGTACCCGTTTGGGAGCGGCTCAAGCGGCTCCGTACTTACGGCTATCGGAAAAACAAGGGCTTTCATACTCTGGTCTTTACCAGCTTAATCCTGACGAAATTTGCTTATAAGGAGTAAACATGAATTTATTTCATAAAAAAAATATTATTTTACTAAAAGAAATGGTCAAAACAGACTTTAAACTACGGTATCAGGGAAGTGTGATTGGTCATCTCTGGTCTATCCTGAAACCTCTGTTGTTATTTACAATCATGTATTTAGTATTTGTACGCTTTTTGCGCTTTGATGATGGAACACCTCACTATGCAGTGAGTTTGCTCCTCGGTATGGTCACATGGAACTTCTTTACAGAAGCGACTAATATGGGAATGCTCTCTATTGCTTCTCGTGGTGATTTGTTGAGAAAAATCAATTTTCCAAAAGAAATTATCGTATTTTCTTCAATCATCAATGCTGCGATTAATTATTTTATCAATTTATTAGTTGTATTTATCTTTTCACTGATTAATGGAGTAACACCAACTGTGCAGGTACTGGTTATAATCCCATTGTTTATCGAATTACTGCTATTTGCTACAGGAATCGCTTTCATCTTATCAACATTTTTTGTCAAATACCGTGATATTGGGCCTATTTGGGAAGTTATTTTACAAGCTGGAATGTACTCGACACCAATTATTTATTCTATAACCTATATTATTCAAAGAGGACATATGACTGTTGCAAAAATTATGATGTTGAATCCTTTAGCTCAAATTATTCAAGAATTGCGACATTTTATTGTCTATTCTGGAGCAACAATTTCAAGTGATATCTTTAACAATAAATTATTTTTAACGATCCCCTATATACTATCTATTTCAGTTTTTCTATTTGGATATGTATTGTTTAAACGAAAATCTAAGAAATTTGCGGAGATTCTATAATGACAGAGAAACAAATTGCTTTAAAAGTAGAACATGTGAAGAAATCATTTCGCTTGCCGACAGAGTCTACTCAAAGTCTGCGAACTAGCTTAGTTAATTACTTTAGAGGAATTAAAGGGTATAGGGAGCAACACGTATTAGAAGATATTTCTTTTGAAGTTGAAAAAGGGGACTTTTTTGGAATTATTGGACGGAATGGTTCAGGGAAATCGACTCTTTTAAAAGTTATTTCTCAAATTTATACACCAGAATCTGGAAGAGTTATTGTAAATGGAACTTTAGTACCTTTTATTGAGCTTGGCGTAGGATTTAATCCAGAATTGACCGGTCGTGAAAATATTTATTTAAATGGGGCTTTGTTAGGTTTTTCTAGAGAAGAAATTGCGGATATGTATGATGATATTGTAGAGTTTGCAGAGCTAGAAGAGTTCATGGATCAAAAATTGAAGAACTATTCCAGTGGAATGCAGGTGCGCTTAGCCTTCTCAATTGCAATTAAAGCTCAAGGGGATATTCTAATTTTAGATGAAGTGCTCGCTGTCGGAGATGAGGCATTCCAGAGAAAATGTTTTGATTATTTTCGTCAACTTAAAGAAGAAAAAAAGACAGTAATACTTGTGACCCACTCAATGGATTCTGCCAGAAAATTTTGCAATAAGGCGATTATGCTAGAAGAAGGAAAGGTTGTTTTAAACAGTTCGCCTGAAGAAGTTGCAAATTATTACACAATGAAAAATTTAGATAACCATGTACACGATGAGTCAAGAGAAGATACAACGGATAAGCCGTGGATTAAAATCGAACTACTTTCTAAGACAGTCTTATCTAGTCAAGATATATTGAAAGCAAGGATCTTTTACTACACTCCCGACGATGTTCCTGTTAGCTTTGGTATTTCTCTAATTGATGAAAGTACGGATAAAACGGCTTCTGTTATCAATGATGGTATTTATGATGAGCATAGGAAGTGGAAGATTACCTCGAAAACAAAAGGAGTCCACTCTTTTGTTTATGAGTTGGAATTAACAGATTTCAACAATCGAAACTTTGAATTGACAGCCTCTCTATTTCAGTTTGATGAACAATATAAGGAATTTATTCCTTATGCATTCATAGAGAAAGAAGATATTGTACATTTTGCTATTCGAGGTGAAAAGCATGATAATGGATTGTTAAAATTAAAAGGAACCTGGGAGTAAATAAGCAAATGAATCCTATACAACAAAAAATGTTTCATGTATATGAGGAAATTAAAAAAATTTGTGAGGAGAATAATTTACGCTATTTTGCTGCTGGTGGTACTAAAATTGGTGCTGTATTGTGGCAAGGGATTATTCCATGGGATGATGATATAGATTTGGTAATGCCCATAGATGACCTAGAAAAATTGGTGGATATTATTCAGTCTTCAGAGTCTGAAGAGATTGCGGTTTTTAATGGCCTAACTGCCCTACATTCTGATATTTTAGGAATCAAGGTTTATGATGCTCATTCTATGTTTACATCCAATAATTTGTTGAATCACCCAGATTCATTTACGGGTATTTTTGTTGATATATTTCCACTGATAGGAGCTCCGACTGGAGATATTTATCCTTTTATTGAAGATATTTATGAAGTCAGTGATACATTATATCGACAAAGATTATTTGGGACAGATGAGGCATTCATTTTTCAATGCATCGAAAAGATGGACGAGATACTTCATCGCTATCCTTTTGAAGATTCTGATAATATTTTAAATGTTGCTAATCCAATTGGAGAGCACTATTCTAAGGTGGAGTTTTTAGACTGTCAGTCTTTTCCTTTTGAAACCAGTCATATTCCTATATCTAAAGAGTATGATAGTCATTTAAAAAAACAGTACGGTTCTTACACGAAAGATTGGCCTGTGGAAAAAAGACATAGTTTACATCAGGAATTTGCATTAGTAGATGATAAGAAAAATATTGAATTTTATAAAGAAAGTATTAAAAGTAGTCCTATCAAAAACTATATTGAAAAATTATGGGATATTAAAATCGGACTAGAAAAATCAGTCTTTGATATTGATGATCATCGAAAAATGATGGAAAAAAAATACCAGCAATTAGAAAAAAGTTATCAACAGCTAGAGCACGAAAAAGAAGTGCTAGCTGAGTCCTTGAGAGAATTGGAATCTCGATACCTATCTCTGATAAATTCTCAAAGTTGGAAAATAACGAAACCATTAAGAGACATTACAAATTTTATTCAATCTAAACGAAAGTAAAGAACTAATATGCTAAATAAATTGATAAATTCTTACAGAAATGAAGGTGGCAGAGCTACCTTAAGGAAAATATCTCATAAGTTAAAAAACAGAGGGCAGGCTGTAGGAGATACTCCATCAAGGATTGATATGTCAAGTATTCCTATCATGCCTCAATTTGAGGATCTGATGAAAGCAGACTATATTCATCATCCGTATGTGAGACCTGCAAAACTAGATAAAAAACTATTAAACATTGCATGGGTAACGCCACCTGTTGGTCCAGGCGGAGGAGGTCATACAACGATTTCTAGATTTGTAAATCATTTGCAATCTCAGGGACACCAATTGACTTTCTATATCTATCGGAATAATACTATCCCTCAATCGGCTAAAGAGGCACAGGATATTTTTGAACGATCCTACAAAATAAATGTTCCTGTGAAAGAGTTAGATGACTTTCAAGATGAGGATGTTGTATTTGCCACTAGCTGGGAGACGGCTTATGCTGTATTCAATTTGATGGGGGACAACTTGCATAAATTTTATTTTATACAAGATTTTGAACCGATATTTTATGGAGTTGGCTCTCGGTATAAATTAGCAGAAGCAACTTATAAATTTGGATTTTATGGAATTACGGCAGGAGCATGGCTTCCTGAGAAGGTTAAAGAATACGGTATGGAAGCAGATTATTTCGATTTTGGAGCAGATGTTGAAATTTATCGTCCTAAGACCACTATTCATAAGAAGAAGAAAATTTGTTTCTATGCGCGTGCACACACGGAGCGTCGTGGCTTTGAAATCGGTGTGATGGCATTGAAAATGTTTAAAGAGAAACATCCAGAATATGAAATCGAGTTTTTCGGGCAAGATATGTCGAACTATGATATTCCTTTTGAATTTGTTGATAGAGGTATTTTAAATAAGCAAGAATTAGCAGAAATTTATCATGAAAGTGTTGCTTGTTTAGTACTTTCATTGACAAATGTTTCTCTTCTTCCACTTGAACTTTTAGTAGCAGGCTGTATTCCAGTGATGAATACAGGGGATAATAATACGAAGGTACTGGGGGATAATACAGATATCGTCTATGCAGAAGCTTATCCCGTGGATCTAGCTACTAAATTGTGTCAAGCAGTAGAAAAAAATAATATAAATGAGTTTGCTGAAGCAATGAGTCAGAAATATCAAGGAACTTCTTGGGAAGAGAGTTATAAAAAAGTAGAAGAGATTATTTTACGAGAGGTGACTCATGTCTAAAATGAACAAAGCAACTATCTTTATTCCTGTTTATAATGGTGAACATGATCATTTGGAAGAGACTTTAGAAGGGATTTATCGACAAAAAACGGAATTTGATTGGGATGTTTTGATTACAGACTCTGGTTCTAAGGATAAATCTGTACAAATTATTGAGCGATTTGCCGAAAAATATGGCAATATCCAACTGCTAAAGATTTCCAAAGAAGAGTATTCGCATGGAGGAACGCGCCAAATGGCGGCAGAGATCGCCACAGGAGAAATCATGGTCTATCTAAGCCAAGATGCAGTACCTTATAATGACAATTGGTTAACAGAGATGGTTGCTCCATTTGCTTTAAATCCGAATATAGCAGGAGTTGTAGCACGACAAAAACCACGCTTAGCATGTTTTCCAGCAATGAAATATGATATTGAAGCAGTATTTCGTGAGCAAGGTGTCGAAGACGCTTTAACCTTCTGGACACGCTCTGAGGAAGCATTAAGAGGAAAATACACGAAAGAGTCCTTTTATAGCGATGTCTGCTCAGCGGCTCCTCGTCATTTTTTAGTGAATAAAATCGGTTATCGACATGTAGCATATTCTGAAGATTATGAATATGGAAAAGATATTTTAGATGCGGGTTATATCAAAGTTTATAACGCCAAAGCCATTGTAGAACATTCTAATGATGTCCTTTTGAAGCACTATAAGCAGCGAATTTTCGATGAAACTTACAATATCCGTATAAATAGTGGAGTTACTACTCCCTTATCGTTTTCTTCTCTACTTTTAAATACTTTCAAAGGAAGTTTGAAAGATTCTTTGAAGATTTGTAGAGATCGGAATTTTTCGTGGAAACAAAAATTGTATTGGTTATTGGTGAATCCGTTGTTCCATTTAGAAAAATGGAGAGGGATTCGCTTAGCAAATAAAGTGGATATAAGCGCTGATATCCACCGATATTCATTAGAGAGGAACAGGGAGATATGACTATAGGTTTGAAAAAGCTGCTTAGGATAGCTTTGGGAGTAGCTATTGTTCTTCTGGCACAGTTGGCTGTACCTATTTTGTTTGAATGGAAAATTGACCTTCGATTCTGGATCGTTGTACTTGGAGTTACTATAACTCTTTTAGTAACGAATTTTCAAGAACCGTCAAAACTTGCTATCAATGCATTTATCCTCATACTATGTTTGGGGAGTTCAATTGCACTTATTAAGCCTGTTCAATATGGTTTAGATGAGGAGGCTCATCTTGCAAACGCAATTGGTTTATCGGATAGTTTCTTATTTAAGTATTCGAATGAAACATTAGAGGATTATGAATCTGTATTCCTTCATGATGGGATTCGAAATCAAGAAAATTTTCGAGGGGATGACTATTGGTATTCTGTGGAGCATAAAAAGAGTAATATCAAAGGTACGCCTAATGCTTTTGATAACCCAGCATTCATTCCAGGTAGTCTTGGTTGGAATATAGGTCGCTTATTGTCTAATAAAGTTTATATTTCTTATTATTTAGGACGTATTTTTCATGTACTAGCATTTGCTTCTTTAGTATATGCAGCGATTAAACTTAGCAAAGCCTATCAAGAAATGATTTATTTGATGGGAACACTTCCCTCAACCATGTATATTGTATCTAACTATCACTATGATTATCTATATTATGGAGCCTCTTTACTCATCATTGCCCTATTGACTAATATTTTATCAGGGAAAATACTTGTGACTAAAAAAGTTTCATTACTCTACCAAGCATTTGTTACACTATTTATATTTTCCAAATTTCCTTTGGTATTAGCAGGTAGCTTGATTAGCGTACTACCAGGTAAATATTATGATTCTAAGAAAACAAGATGGTTTTCTCTCGGAGTATTTAGTTTAAATTTTTTATTTGCCTTACTTTATTCAGGAATCATTCCTATGTTTTCATCTGCAAATCCTGTTACTGGAAGTAGTCCAGGATTGCTATATTTTGCTAAGCATCCCTTGCCGATTATTCGCACAATGCTTAGTATGCCTGCGGTTATCGTGGAGAATTATATGATTCGTCCCTTGCATTATGTGTCCCACCAGTCAGATACTCTAATTGCTATTACTACTTTATTAGTATTTAGCTTGCTGACTATAATTGTTATGCAGACATCGTTTAAACTTAGTAAAAACTTTATTATTTGGACCCTTCTTACATTACTAGGGATTACCTTCCTAATTATTTATGCTATTACAGGAGATCCAAGGGTTTATAGTCCAGGCAATATTTTGGTTGGAGGTGTTCAGGGACGATATTATTACTTTATGATTTTAATGGCGCCTATTCTGCTGGGACATTTTATTCAGCGTGCTTTCAAGCCACAAAAATTTTCACTTCAGCAATCAAATACATTCCTTATGTTTTTACAATCTTCCATGGTTTATTTAAATATTTTTACGATTAGTGTCGGATTATATACTCAAATATAGTGAGAGTTGGTATATCATATTATGTTGTTGAAAAATAAGTGGGTTTACTTTGTCATTTATTTAAGTTTTTATAGTTTAATTTTTTATGATTTAAATGTCATTCTTGGAGCGAACCCACCACTTTTAAGTCTCTCTATTTTTATTATTGGGATATCGTTTTCAGTCAGGATGTTCCTAGTTTACTATAAAATAAATTGGTTGCATCTTCTTCATATTGGATCGCTATATTTTCTCTATTTAGTATTTGATTATTGGATGAAGATGACCTTTCATTTGAATGTAGAAGCATTTCATTGGTATGACTTTGATAAGAATGGTTTCATCCAATATAACGGTCTGATAGCTACAGTTGTTATTCTTGCCATTTGTGTAAGTTATAGAATGTTCCAACAGTATCGTGGAAAAATTTATTGTTCGATCCAAAGTAGGAATTATGAGATATTATTAAGCCAGCTTTTTACTTATTTCATTATGACAGGAAGTCAGATGACTTTAATCATTAAGGAAAATAGTTATCTAAAGCTATATAATAATCAGAAAATCTTAAATCAAAAACATCTATTTATATATAGTTTGATAGCCTATATACTGATCTCTGTTTTTTCTTATTATCTTGTTCAAGCAGGGAAAGCTATCAAAAAGAAAAAAGCAAATTTTGCTCTTTTGTTAACAACAAGTATCTTGTTAGCAGGAATTTTTAATTACACAGTTCAAGCAGGCTTAACTGATAAGGGAGATTGGTTTGGGACATATTTAGCCTCAGGAGCAACTTTCTTCCAAATTATGGTATTTACTTTTCTATTTATTGGAATTTATGGAGTCACAAATCGATATATCTTAGGGACGTTGATAAATGTTACTCTCGGAGTAATAATTAGTATTGTTAATAGTGTAAAATTTTCAATGAGACACGAGCCGTTTTTACCAGCAGATTTGACATGGCTGAAAGAAATCGGAACAGTTGCTCGTTTTGCCAATATTAATATTGGTTTAGTGATTAATCTATTCATATTAATCACTGCTATAATCATTGTCTTTTCCTATAGATTCCAGATATTATCAGATAGATTATTTAAGTCCAGAATACAGCAAGTGACAGTAGTTTTACTGGTTGTAGGTTTCTTTATAGGTATGACAAATGCAGTTTTGCATTCTAAAGAATTGAAGAAATCAGGAAATATTCCCCTACTGTCCTCAATAGATAATCTACAAAATCTTCATTGGTTAGAGATTTATTTTGGTTTATCAGCTAATTCTCGCTTTCAGTCTGTAAGCTATATTTGGTTCAAACAATTGACGCGTGAAAATATGGAGATGCCTTCCGACTATTCAAAGCAAGAGATGGGAAAAATAGTTGAAAAATATAGAGCACTGGCAGAACAGATAAATAATGAGAGAACATCGAATATTTCAGATCAAACAGTGATTTATATTTTAAGTGAGAGTTTTTCTGATCCAAGAAGGTTAGAAGGTATTCAATCTACGAGGGATATTTTACCAAATATATCAACTATTTTAAATGAAAATACAAGTGGTTTGATGAAATCAGATAGTTATGGTGGGGGAACTGCTAATATGGAGTTTCAAGCCTTAACAGGCTTACCTAAATATAATCTTAGCTCCTATGTATATATTATGAATTCAGAACTAGCTCCCAATTTAAAAGTATTTCCTAGCATTAGTAATCATTTTGAAGATAGATTTGTGGTGCACTTGGCTAGCGGAAATAATTATTCTAGGAGATCTATGTACTCCCAGCTGGGCTTTAATACTCAAGTTTTTTTGGAAGAAAAAGGAAAAGATAGCACTGTCCAAAATATGGGAGCCCATCCTAGTGATGAATCCACCTATAATAAAGTGTTGAATCAATTATCAACATCTAAAAATCAGTTCTTTTCAGTATTAACCATGCAAAATCATAGTCCATGGTATTATTATGAACCAGAGCACTTGATTGTGACGGGTGAACATTTTACTGACATCGAGTCGGGGAACCTGTTGAGCTATTCGCGCTTACTTTATCAGACGGATCAAGCGACAAAAAGCTTTTTAGATGAACTATCTAATGTGGATAAAAAAATCACAGTAGTATTCTACGGCGATCATCTACCGGGTTTGTATCCTAAGACAACATTTGAGAAAAATCCAGAGAGTCAGTTCTTAACAGATTATTTTATCTGGAGTAATTTTGAAACACCCAAGTTAGATTATCCACTTGTAAATTCTAGTGATTTTACAGCCTTACTATTCGAACAAACAAATGCTAAAGTTTCTCCATATTATGCTTTATTAACAGATGTATTACATAAAGCAAGTGTGGATAAAAAAGAGCTTGACGAAGAAGGGAGACAGATTGCAGAGGATTTACGCTTAGTAGAGTATGATATAGTAGCAGGTAAGGGATACCTTTCAAGAGAATTTTTTGAGATTCCACAATAATTTGGCGGATATTTAGTAGAAGCAAATAAAGAAGCGATTGCCGTTCTGTAAGCTTTACAGTATAAAGAATCTTTACTAACTATCATGAGCATTTCTTCTCTTAACCTCAACCAGTCTCTCCCCAGACTGGTTGAGCTAGTACTAAAAATAAACTAAACGGCTATACTAAAAGAAAACGAAGCAACTGTATAAAGAAAATACCAATAAAGGACTGAAATTTTCAGTCCTTTATTGGTATTTCGTACGTTTCCTTGGGTATTTTTATAGGAAAATGTTAAGTTTTATGCTAGAATAGTAGTAGGAGGAGCAAGATGATTAAGATATTTGGTCGGATTCGGTATCACTGGCAACCGGACTTGTCATGGTCGATTATTTATTGGTCTTTAGCAATTACTCCTGCCTTTCTTGCCTTATCCCTCATATTAGAAAAGCTACGAATATCGGATACGATTATTCAGCTATTCGTACTGGTGATTATCATGTTTGGGATAGGCTGGCATCGTTACTTTGTGATCGATGAGGAGTATCTGCGGATTGCTTCGGCGAATCCCTTTGCTTCGAAAAAAGTAGGAATCGCTACGATTTCAAAAATTGAAGTGACCTATCTATTCGTGAAAATTTTTTCAAGGGATATGCCAGACGGAAAGGTCTATTATATCAGGAAGTGGCCGAAAAAGTATTTTGTCAATGCCCTAGCCCTCAATCCTCATTTTCAAGGGGAAATTGTCTTGACGGATCATCTGGTCACGCAAGATTATTTTGAGGAATATTACGCGAATAAAGACTGATTAGTCAATAGAAATGGCTTTTGTAGGACAGGATTTAGCAGCTAGAAGTGTATCTGCTTGGTCATTCACTTCAATGGTAGCTTCTTGGGGAGCCTCTGCAAATAAGACAATACCATCATCATCGTAATCAAAGACGTTTGAAATGGTTTGACACAGTCCACAAGCGATACATTTTTCTGGATAAAGTGTAACTTTCATATTATTATTGTAATGAGATTTTATAAAAAAGACAAGGAGAAAGATTATTCATGTCACAAGAACCATGGAATGAGGAAATTTATCAATCCACAGAGAGTAGAAGAAGTCGTTCAGCCAAAGGGAACTCAGGTACCCGGGTGTTGAGCATTTTAGCGGTGTTATTTCTATTCATCGTTATTATAACAACCATCGCCATGGTCTACCTATCTAATGGAGGTAGCAAGACGGATGCCAGTCAAGAGTTTTATAATACCAGCAGTACAGTGTCAACAGCAAGTAGTACAAAGACAGCTACTACCACAGCCAGTACAAGCAAGCCGTCAGAAACATCAGATCCTGCAAGTAGCAGTAGCGCAGAAGATACAACGCAATCTTCAGCAGCAGTCAGCGGTGAAACCATTGCTGTTCAGGCAGGTGAGGGACGTGATATGATCGCAGCTCGTGCAGGTATTTCCCCTGAAGAGTTGGAACGCTTGAATCCAGATAAAATGACAGGTCCTGGTGGTACTTGGTGGGCAAATCCAGGTGATCTCGTTAAAATTAAGTAAGAGGAATTATGAAATCAATTCAAATCGCCATTGATGGTCCAGCATCAAGTGGCAAGAGTACAGTTGCTAAGATTATTGCGAAAAAATTTGACTATATCTATTTGGATACAGGAGCCATGTATCGTGCTGCGACCTATTTAGCCTTGCAACATCAGGTGGGGCAAGAAGATAGTGCCGCGATTGTAGCCCTGTTGGATCAGTTTCCCATTAGTTTTGGGCGCAGTGAACAGGGGGAGCAGTTGGTTTTTGTAGGTGATGTGGATATTACCCATGCCATTCGTGAGAACCAAGTGACCAATAATGTTTCCTGGGTGTCTGCCCTTGCTCCAATTCGTGAGAAATTGGTCGACTTACAGCGTAAGATTGCGGCACAAGGAGGTATTGTCATGGACGGTCGTGATATTGGAACCGTTGTGCTTCCGGAAGCTGAATTAAAGATTTTTCTGATTGCATCCGTTGAAGAAAGAGCCCTTCGACGCTTTAAGGAAAATCAGGAAAAAGGGATTCCAACTGATTTCGAGCGCTTGAAAGAAGAGATTGCTTTACGTGATCATAAGGATAGCACTCGAGCGGTTTCTCCCCTCAAGGCGGCAGATGATGCGATCACCTTTGATACGACAGGTGTGTCCATTGAGAAAGTTGTTGCATTTATTTCCAAAAAAGCAGAAGAAATTCTTGACAAATAAAAAAAGTATTGCTATACTGTTAACATTGAGAAAAGCAGAAGTGAGAGCTTCTCGCCTTGCGACTAACGTTGTCTGGCTCTACGTGTTAAGTTTTCTTCGGAAAGATAATGATGTAGTGGTGGACTTGTGTTAGCAAGTCCACTTTGTTTTTCTCGAAAAAAATAAAATGAGGTGAAAGCCATAGCAAAGCAAGATTTGTTCATCAATGATGAAATTCGTGTGCGTGAAGTTCGTCTTATCGGTCTCGAGGGTGAACAGTTAGGAATTAAACCACTCAACGAAGCCCAAGCGATAGCTGATAGCGCTAACGTTGATTTAGTGTTGATTCAACCGCAAGCTAAACCGCCTGTTGCAAAAATTATGGACTATGGTAAGTTCAAATTTGAGTATCAGAAAAAACAAAAAGAACAACGTAAAAAGCAAAGCGTTGTGACGGTCAAGGAAGTGCGTCTGAGTCCGACGATTGATAAAGGAGACTTCGATACAAAACTTCGAAATGCCCGTAAGTTCCTTGAAAAAGGAAATAAAGTAAAGGTGTCGATTCGGTTTAAAGGACGGATGATTACCCATAAAGAAGTTGGAGCAAAAGTCTTGGCAGAATTTGCTGAAGCAACGCAAGACATTGCGATTATTGAGCAAAGAGCTAAGATGGATGGACGTCAAATGTTTATGCAACTTGCGCCAGCTTCAGAGAAAAAATAAGCTTACTAAGCAAAAGGAGAATAAAAATGCCAAAACAAAAAACTCACCGCGCATCAGCAAAACGTTTCAAACGTACAGGTTCTGGTGGATTGAAACGCTTCCGCGCTTATACTTCACACCGTTTCCACGGTAAGACTAAAAAACAACGTCGTCACCTTCGTAAAGCAGCAATGGTACATTCAGGTGACTTCAAACGTATCAAAGCAATGCTTACAGGACTTAAATAAGTCGATCACTAGAAATTAGAGAATTATTCGGAGGAAAATGAAATGGCACGTGTTAAAGGTGGCGTTGTATCACGCAAACGCCGTAAACGTATTTTAAAATTAGCTAAAGGTTACTATGGTGCAAAACATATCTTGTTCCGTACTGCAAAAGAACAAGTAATGAATTCTTACTACTATGCATACCGTGACCGTCGTCAGAAAAAACGTGATTTCCGTAAATTGTGGATCGCTCGTATAAACGCGGCTGCTCGTATGAATGGTCTTTCATATTCACAATTGATGCATGGTTTGAAATTGGCTGAAATCGAAGTAAACCGTAAAATGTTGGCTGACCTTGCTGTTAATGATGCAGCTGCTTTCACAGCACTTGCAGATGCAGCAAAGGCTAAACTTGGTAAATAATTATAAAAGAGGGTGGACAAGAATCGGTAATTGCTAAGAGTTCGATTTTGTCGTCCACCTCTTCAGAGTTGAGTAGGACTGTAACTGCTGATAAAATCAGCCTATCGGACCTGCTCAACTACTACGTTTTAAAAACTATAAAGAAATAGACTAGGACAAAAAGTTCCAGTCTATTTTTTATATGTTGTTTATCAGCAGACAGCAGAGTGCTTGTTACAGCTTATGCCTAGGAGGGATAGGGAAGTAGGAACGAACCCCATATTATACTCGTCAAACATCAAAATTTGACGTTGTTATACTCCTTCAGTTTATAAATAGTATGTGTTATAATAAGTTTATGGCTTACGAATTGAATTTTAGAAAACGAGTAATAGAATACGTTACCGCTGGTCACACCAAAAAAGAAGCATGTGCAGTTTTTGGTATTAGTACCAATACGTTGTATGTGTGGGAAAAACAGCTTGCTTTACTGAAAGCGAGGGCGATCACCTAGAGGCGTGAAGATCTATGACAAGATAAGAGATCGTCGTTTTGAACGTACATCTGTTGTTGCAGGGTTGGTTGGTCAGGCTATTGTTGCACCTATGATTTACAAAGAAAGCATGACAAGTGACTTTTTTACTAAATGGTTTGACAAGCAACTCTTGCCTTCTCTGTCAGAGCCCCATCTGATTGTGATGGACAATGCTAACTTTCACCCTAAAGCCAGATTAGATACACTCGCTATAGCCAAAGGACATTATTTTTTTCCATTACCTCCTTATTCACCCGAACTCAATCCGATTGAACACTATTGGGCGAATTTCAAACATAAAGTTCGGGAGCTACTTAGAGGGGGTAAGTCTATCTATGAAAGTTTGGAATACTGTTTATAGACTAAATGACTATAAAAGTAAACTGAACAACTATATAAAAAACACAGACAGAAAGGATTACTTGAAAGAAATCACAATCTGCCTGTGTTTTTGGTTGATTTGACAAGTATCCTTTTTATCTCCAAAGAGCCTTACTCTTTTTTCTCACTGGATGTTGTACTCGTCGTTGTTGAGCTTTCGCTTGGGCTTGAGGCTTGTATGGCTTCATGTAAGCTACGGTAGCTTGGAGCTTGGAAGAGGTCACTGGTTGAACGATTCCCATTTTGACTATAAAGACTGGTTGATTTGTCTCCCAGCTCTTCCTCAATAGCCAGTTGTGCCTTGAGAGAGTTGATATAGGAGAAGTCCTTGGTATTGACAGTCGGTAGACCATTATCTAGGAAGCGAAGGAGGTCGCCTGTCTGAATGGCATCACTAGCAGCCAGTTGGTCTTTGACGCGTGTACGAATATCTTCTACTTTTTTGAGCGTGTCCTCATCAGGATTGGTAATTTCTTCTCCTGTTGGTGTACTGTATAGTTTGCCACCATAGCTGGTGTATTCTGGCGTAATAAAGTTACCAGGAGTGCGGAGCGCGACAATCTGTTGGTTATCTTTCGATAAGAGGTCTTGCCCGACTTGGAGGTATTTTTTAGAATCAATTCCGAGAAGGTGCTCTAGTGTAGGTAGGGCATCAATTTCTCCACCAAAAGTGTCGATTACTCGCCCCTTGTTTGTCCCCGGAACAACGATCATGTAAGGAACCCGTTGGAGCATGGCATTGTCATAGTCTGACCAGGTTTCAGGATTAGCCCCGAGTAAGGGAGCAAGGCTTGGATTACGGGAATTAGAGATGCCGTAATGATCTCCATAAAGGACAATGATGGATTTTTCATATAAGCCAGTAGCTTTCAGATAATCAAAGAAAGCCTTGATGGAAGCGTCTAAGTAGTTTGCAGTAGCGAAGTAGCCGTTGATGGTTTCATCCTTGGTATCGGCTAGAGGGAATCCTGTCTCATCGCCTGTGAGGCTTGTGGTGTAGGGATAGTGGTTTGAAACGGTGATAAATTTAGTGTAGAAAGGCTGTTGCAGATGCTCAAAGTATTGGATTGAGTCTGCCAGCATGACCTTATCATTCAAACCATATTCAAAGGAATTTTCGGCAGTGGTTTCTGTGAAATAGGATTTATCAAAGAAGTAATTGTAGCCCCATTGTTTGTAGGTGTTGTTCCGATTCCAGAAACCAGCAGCATTTCCATGAAAAACAGCTGATGTATAGCCTTCCTCCTGCGAAAGGATGTGAGGGGCTGCTTGCTGGGTGTTGCTACCACCATACTGGACCATGAAGGATCCTTGATTGAGCCCAAAGAGGGAGGTTTCAATCATGGTTTCCGCATCTGATGTTTTACCTGCCTTTACTTGGTTAAAAAAATTAGAAAAGGCAAAGGTAGAGTTGGAATGATAGAGAGAATTGAGGAAAGGCGTGACTTCGTAGTCTTGTCCATCAACATGTAGCTTATAATCAATGATGAACTCTTGTAGGCTTTCCAAATGCAGATAGATCACATTGCGCCCTTTTGCCATACCAAAGTATTCATCATTTGGCTTGGCGTAATGTCCCTCAACATATTGCTCCACAGGGACCAAGTCGCCTGCTGAAGCTTCTGAACGATCTTTGTGGACATTATAGGTCTGGTAGGCATTATAGCCTAGGAAAGAGGGCAGACCGAGAGCACGGACGATATAGGTGTTGGAAAAGCCACGCGATAAGAGTTCGGGACGGTCAACCTCTGCTAGAAAAAGATTGATAGAAAAGAGCAGGATGGAAAGAGCCGTGACCGCAAAACTCGACCGACTGTTAAAGGGCTGCGGATCAACAGGGATTTTTTTCTTGAAATAGAAGTAGGCTGCGATCATAAAATCCAAGAAATAGATCAAGTCCCAGATTCTCAAAGCCTTGATAGTTGTTTGCAATAGCCCAGCTGCGACGCTTGAACTAGCCATCATGGTGGAAATCGAGATATAGTCAGAAAACTCTCTAAAGTAGAGGGTATTTGAAAATAGCCATAGGAATAACAAGAAGTAGAGAAGTCCTGCGGTTCGGTAAAACCACTTGGTCGGTTTGACATAAAGGGCAAGACCGATAAAGAGGAGACCAACAGGAAGTGGATTGATAAAGAGGATAAAATTCTGATAAAAACCCTTGGTATCTAAATTAAAGTCAATGAGGTAAGCCCACAATGTCTTTGCCCAGTAGAGCATGACAAGAATCAGGATAAAGCCCATTCTAGAACGTAAGATTTTTGATAACAGATAACGATTTTTGTTCACAAGAGCTTCCTTTCTAGTAATGATACATTTCACAAAATCTTAGTTCATTATATCATATTTTCAAAATATTACTTCATTAGAGAAGTTTTTTTGAGATATAATGCAAAATTTGTTATAATCGATATATGATAGAATTGACAGTAAGCTCCATTGTAGAACGAAAAATAAAGCAAGGAATCTGCGTGCTTGAAGCCCGCGATTTTCCTCATCTCGAGCTGGTAAATAGGCTAGTCCATCTGGTAAATCAACAAGGAAAATGTTTAGGGCAGGCCTATCTTTCTGCCCAGAATAAGGGAATTGGTTGGTTGATTTCCCGAGAAAAAGTCCCCTTGGATCAAGCCTTTTTCCAGCATTTATTTGGTGTAGCCAGAACAAAACGTCAGGCTTTTGAAGTGTCTGATTTAACCACTGCTTATCGCTTATTCCATCAAGACGGTGATGGCTTTGGTGGGCTCACCATTGACCGCTATAATGATTATGCGGTTTTTTCCTGGTACAATGAGTATATTTATTCCATCAAAGAGGAGATTGTGGCGGCTTTTCAAGCTGTTTATCCAGATATTCTAGGAGCTTATGAAAAAATTCGCTTTAAGGGCTTGGACTATGAATCAGCCCATCTCTACGGTGAGGAAGCCCCAGAGACATTCACGATTCGTGAAAATGGTGTTGCCTATCAAGTGTTTTTAAATACAGGCTTGATGACGGGGATTTTCCTAGACCAGCACGAGGTCAGAGGAGCCTTAGTTGACGGGCTCGCAGCTGGCAAAAGTCTCTTGAATATGTTTTCCTATACAGCAGCTTTTTCAGTAGCAGCTGCCTTGGGAGGTGCGAGTCAGACCACCTCTGTTGATTTAGCAAAACGATCACAAGAATTATCAGAAGCCCATTTTAAAGCAAATGGTCTTGCTATGGATAATCACCGTTTCCTCGTGATGGATGTCTTTGCCTACTTTAAATATGCCAAGCGAAAAGGGTTATCCTATGACGTTATCGTCCTTGATCCGCCAAGTTTTGCCCGCAATAAAAAACAGACATTTTCAGTCGCTAAGGACTATCATCGACTGATTGCCCAATCGCTGGATATTTTAAATCCAAACGGGATTCTTGTCGCGTCTACCAATGCGTCAAATCTTCCCCTTGAAAAGTTTAAAAAAGAAATTGAAAAAGGCTTTGGTAGCTGTAAACACCGCTATCTCGAAACCTATCGCCTTCCCGGTGATTTTGTGTCCAATAAAAAAGATGAAAGTAGTAATTACCTCAAGGTCTTTACAATACAGGTAAAAAAATGAAAATAGTAGTACCGGTCATGCCTCGCAATCTTGAAGATGTTGCTAATATTGATTTAGACAGGCTAGCAGGAGCAGATTTGATTGAGTGGCGTGCAGATTTTCTTCCCAAGGAGGAAATTTTAAGAGTAGCGCCAGCCGTTTTTGAAAAATTTGTTGGGCGCGAAGTGGTCTTTACGCTGAGAACAAGCCGCGAAGGTGGCAACATTAAGCTGACCAATGAGGAATATATTCAGATACTAAAAGAAATTGCCCATCTCTACCAGCCTGAATTTATTGATTTTGAATATTATTCCCACAAGGAAGTCTTTGATCAGATGTTGGAGTTTCCCAATCTGGTCTTGAGCTACCATAACTTTGAAGAAACACCTGAAAATTATATGGAGATCATGTCGGAATTGACCAGCCTATCTCCTGCTGTGGTCAAGATGGCTGTGATGGCAGAGACCGAGCAAGATGTTTTGGATGTTATGAACTACACGCGGGGGTTTAAGACGCTCAACGCGGAGCAGTCCTATGCAACAATATCTATGGGAAACTTAGGAAAACTATCGCGTGTGGCAGGCATGCTGACAGGTTCTTGCTGGACGTTTGCAAGTCTCGACGAAGCGAGTGCACCGGGACAGTTGTCTCTAGCTAATGTGCAAAAAATCTTGACTGTATTGGAGGAATAGATGCGTTACTTAACAGCAGGGGAGTCTCACGGACCACGTTTGACAGCGATTATCGAAGGTGTGCCAGCGGGACTAGGGCTCACAGCGGCAGCTATCAATGAGGATTTGAAACGCCGTCAAGGTGGTTATGGTCGAGGTGCTAGGATGCAGATTGAGACAGACCAAGTTGAAATTACATCGGGAGTTCGGCACGGTAAGACCACAGGGGCTCCAATCACGCTCCATGTGATAAATAAGGATCATCAAAAATGGCTGGATATTATGGCGGTAGAAGATATTGAAGCCCAGCTCAAGGGCAAGCGGAGGATCAAGCATCCCCGTCCGGGACACGCTGACTTGGTTGGGGGCATCAAATATCGTTTTGCTGATTTGCGCAATTCTTTGGAGCGTTCGAGCGCGCGTGAGACGACCATGCGGGTCGCAATTGGTGCTGTCGCTAAGCGCTTGTTGGCAGAGCTAGACATCCAGATTGCCAACCATGTGCTTGTCTTTGGAGGCAAAGAAATTGAGATTCCAGATGGTCTGACAGTAGAAGAAATTCAGACGCGGGTCAGTCAATCAGAGGTCGCCATTGTCAATCCAGCACATGAGGAAGAAATCAAAGCCTATATTGATCAGGTAAAGCGAGATGGAGATACGATTGGTGGCGTTGTTGAGACCATTGTCGGCGGTGTTCCAGTAGGTTTAGGCTCCTATGTTCAATGGGATCGCAAACTGGATGCTAAACTGGCTCAAGCTGTTGTATCAATCAATGCCTTTAAGGGTGTGGAATTTGGTCTAGGTTTTCAGGCGGGTTACCGTAAGGGCAGTCAGGTGATGGACGAAATCATCTGGTCAAAAGAGACCGGCTATCGTAGATCGAGCAATAATCTCGGAGGCTTTGAAGGTGGCATGACCAATGGTGAGCCGATTGTCATTCGCGGAGTAATGAAGCCGATTCCGACCCTTTATAAGCCCTTAATGTCCGTTGATATTGATACCCACAAACCCTACAAGGCGACGGTGGAACGGTCTGACCCAACAGCTCTACCTGCGGCAGGTGTCGTTATGGAGGCAGTTGTAGCAACGGTTCTTGCGGATGAAATCATAGAGAAATTCTCGGCGGATAATATGGAAGAACTAAGGGAAGCGGTGGCGCAACACCGAAGATTTGTGAAAGAATTTTAAGAGATGACAAAAACTATTTATATAGTAGGTCTGGGTCTAATTGGAAGTTCGTTAGCATTGGGCATTCGTAGGGGACATCCAGACTACCGCATTGTAGGCTACAATCGGGGAGAACAGTCCCGTCAGATTGCCTTGAGAGAGGGAATTGTTGATGAGGCGACAGATGACTTGAGCCATTTTGCAGCAGAAGCAGATGTGATCTTCCTTTGTGTTCCCATTCGGCAGACGATTCGCTTTTTAGAAGAATTATCCACCCTGCCCTTGAAAGAGCAGGTGATTGTGACCGATACAGGCTCGACCAAGAAAGCTATTGTAGAGGCAGCAGAGACCTATTTATCTGCTGGGAAAATCAGCTTTGTCGGTGGTCATCCCATGGCAGGAAGCCATAAGACAGGGGCGATTGCAGCCGATGTTCATTTGTTTGAGAATGCCTATTATATTTTGACGCCGAGCCGTTTGACACAGCTAGATACCATTCCGTGCTTACAGGAAATATTGTCTGGCTTACATGCTCGCTTTATAGAGATTGATGCGGGAGAGCATGACCGGGTGACGAGTCAGGTCTCCCATTTTCCGCATATTCTCGCTTCTAGCTTGATCAATCAAGCGGGTGCTTATCGACAAGACCATCCCTTTACCCAGCATTTTGCGGCAGGTGGTTTCAGAGATATGACGCGGATTGCCGAAAGCGAGCCGGGCATGTGGACCAGTATCCTCTTGACCAATCGCAGCAGTATCATTGAGCGCTTGGAAGAATTTAGGAAGCGCCTAAAGCATGTTCAGCATATAATTGAAGCAGGTGATGGAGACGCCATTTGGCAGTTCTTTGATCAGGGACGGAAACTTCGCAAGGAAATGGAAATTCACAAGCGAGCTGGGGTAGACAGTTTCTATGACCTCTTCATTAATATTCCTGACCAAGAAGATACTATTTTAAGGATTCTTGAGTTACTAAGGGGCATTTCGGTCGTCAATATCCGGATCAACGAGGACAATCGGTCGGATATCCACGGTATTTTACAAATTACGTTTAAAACTAAAGGGGATTTAGAGCGGGCTGAGGGAATTATCCGTAATCAGACTAGCTATCAGGTTTTCGTAGATTAAGGAGGGCGTATGAGTTACAAGATTCGATTTGATGACATTACCAGCTTTCAGACCACTAGCCAGACAACGATAGCTTCATGGGGGCAGTCAATTGCTAGTATCAATACAGCCATGTCAGACTTTATCAATGATAGTAGCCTTCAAGGAGAGGGGATTGCGGGTATCCGCACCTATCTAAGCGAAGTACATGGCACCTTATTGCAGACCTTAATAAATTTGATGAATGATTATTCGTCTAGTTTTCTGCTTTACAAAGATGGCTATTACAATATAGAAAGCGATCACCATGCAGAATTGTCCGAACAGGTCTTTACCGCTCTTCAGTCAGACTTGAAAAATTCTCATGACCGCTTCAATCATCAGCTGGAACTTTTAAACGCAGAAAAGGATAAGATTTCTGACTTGGTTTCCTACTCTGGTACCAGCCATACGAGTACGGCTTTAGACTATGGCGTGCTAACAAGCAAACTCAAAACTCTGGATAGTGCTATCCAGCAGTATGAAAGCAATCATGTCCGACAGGATTTGACTGCCTTTAAGGAGTTGGTATCTGCGACTAAAGCCCTGTTATCAGAATACAGCGGTCAAACCCGAAAGATTAGCTCTTATCGGTCGGGCGATCTAGGGAAACTCCAGTCAGTAGAACGCTTTGCGACCGCCTATCAACAGGTAGAACAACACATCACCAATACAATGGACAAAGTGCAGGCAGCCCAAGAACGAGACCGAGTGAGATTTGAAGCCCTAGCAGCAGAAGAGAGAAAGACCCAAGGCTGGATTGACCTTGCCCTAGGAGCTGTAACCATTGCCGTTGGTGTCGCAGCCATTGTGGCTAGTGGCGGAGCCGCCACTCCTTTAGTGGCAGGAGCTTGGATTGCAGGTAGCGGAACGATCGCCTATGGTCTCTCCAATACAGTTGAGGCAGGACACAATCTCTATCTGGGCTACCAAGGAGACGGCAAGACCCATGCCACCAATCCCATTCGTGACACCCTATTTATGGGCAATGACAAGACCTACCATCAAGTGGGCGGTCTCTTTACCACCGCCAGTGCAGTGCTGATTCCCATAGGCAAGACCCAGAGCCTTGCCAAGGGCTTAACAGAATTTATGATTGGAGAGGTTGGCGGTTTTGCCGGTCACCAAGCCGCCTACCACGGCACCAAACTCCTCGGCGGAAGCGAAGCAGACGCCCAGCGCGCCAGCTTTGTGGGCAGTATCCTAGGAGGCTACGCCGCCTCGTCCGCGGCAGCCAAGTTTAGTTTGAATACTACTGTGGTAAAAAATAGCCTAGATGATGTTCGTATCCCTAGTAAGCCACAAAGCACTACGCAAAGGTTTCATGAAATTTCTATTGTAGAATACGCAGATAATATGAGCCAACATTATACACAAACTGATATTGATAAATTGACAGAATTAACGACCCATAATTCAGATTCTAAGACAGCGTTATTGGGATATTTTGAGCCTGACAGTGTGATGTCATACGAACAAATTGCTTACGCTAATAACTTAACTTACTTTGATGCAGGGGCTAATGGCTGGAATGCGATTGCAAAAGTAGATCCTAACTTAGCATACAAAGTGAATGATGAATTTTTGATGAATCAAATTAGGGAAGGAAAAGATTTTGTTTTAACTTCTAATCCGTTTAAAGCTAGAGATATAGCGGATACCACAGGTAGAGGAGTATCTTATGCCAATGAGATTGATATTTTAGCGAATACGGGATATAAAATTGAGCAGTATGGAAGTTATTGGAGGGCGTACAAATGAGTAATTCGTATTTACCAATAGAGGATAGTCTTGGCTACAAGAGCGTAAAAGATGCTCTTTGGAAAGTTTTTTCGGAGAATTTAGATGATATTGAAATCATTAGAGGAGAATATGAAAATTTTGGTTTTCAATTTTCATATAAAAGTTATATAGCTACTATGTGGATTTCCGCAACTGCTAAAAACACTCAATTTGAGTATGGTGAGGGTGGGCATTTTACTATTTCTGTACCTAACCCAAAATATCCTAAACATTCGTTCTTGGAAACAATCTATTTTCATAATTTATTGACAGATACAGAGTTAAGAGATAAGGTGAAAGATGCATTTGGTAAAAAGAAAGGGACAATAGAGCGTGCTTTATCAATATTAAAACAATATGTAGATAGTATTAGAGAAGAAAAAAATGAATAATCTGCCTAAGAACGAGAATAGGCGAAAAGGATGAAAAGAAAGAAGCAAGAAAGTGAAGTTTATAGGATAGATGATTAGCAATCAGTATTTATAAGGGCACCTCTAAAAACTTCAAGTAGTTGTTAAGTAAGCCCATGATGGCAATCCCAGTCGTTTGATTTGCTCAAAACGACAGATATTGTAGAGTAAGTTGGTTAAGGTCACATTGGTTTTAGCTCGTGCCTTCCCAATTGCTCGACAGATGCTACCTTTCA